>WTHH01000007.1 GCA_011523195.1 Verrucomicrobiales bacterium | reverse complement strand
GGGCAGGATTTATCTGCCGCAATCGCTGCTCGAAAAACACGGTGTCAGCGAACAATCCATCCTCGACGGAGAGCCAAGTGTCGGGTTCGAAAACGTGGCCCGCGAGTTGGCCGACCGCGCTTGGGCTTACTACAAGTTGTCGGCGGAGTCGCTGCCTCCCGAGCATCGACGGGACATGCTCATCCTCGAGGCGATGGCGGCAATTTACTGGCGTCTGTTGCGGAAAATGCGGCGAATTGATTTCAATGTTCTTTCCGACGAGCGAAAGACGATTCGCCTTGGGAAATGGGCCAAGCTCGCAATCGGGATGCAAACCCGATTCGCGACTCGTTTTAGCGGATACCAACCGGTGTACGCACGGCAGGGGTTGGCGCTTTGATTCAGGCGTCAATTCGATCGATCGCATTCTCGAGTTTGTTTCGGAACACGTACCGATTGCTTGGCGTGATCAAAAGCGGGCGGGCGTTGCTTTTTCGGTAGATCACCAGCATGCGATGGTTTGCGCGTAGGGTGTTGCGCCAAATCTCCGGTTTACCCTTCAGCCGTTTCGAAATGCGGTTAATGTCTGAAATGGGAACTTTACGAACGGCGATCCCCATCCATTCAACAACCAGGTGCGAGGAGTTCACTCGAAAATCGATCCGTGGCATTGCCCAAAATAAAACGAGAGTGAACAAAAGCCATCCCATGGGGAGTGCCCAAAAAATCGTTTGCCATGGGGGGGACATCGTTTTGGTCAGTCTGTCAGAGTATGGAGTGCGCCTAGCGGGGATCAGGAATAAACAGAATCTGCCCGATCTGGATAGAGCGTGGGTTGAGTTTGGGGTTGGCGTCGAGGACGGATTTTAGCGTGATCCGTTTTTTGGCTCCCTGACTTTTCAAAACGTCGTTGTATGCGGTGATGATTGCCGAAATGGTTTCACCGCTCTGCACGGAATGCTCAAATCCTTTTTCGGAACGTGGCGTTGCTGCCGGAGGAGTCGTGTTGGGTCGACTCTTGGGTATGTTTCGGACGAGGCTTTTCATCTCCTTAAGAATCAGTTCCTTGTCGGCGGAACGTTTGCGGTCGACCTCGCGAATGGTCTTGGCCAGATTTTCGATATCACCGCGCGTGGCGGCACCGGGGTCTTTTTGAGCGGATTGGGCGCGGACCTTCCTTAGTTCACTTCGCAAGGAATCGACCTCTTTTTTCAGGGCTGTGTAAGAGAGCATCAAATCCTCCAGTTGGCTCTGGAGTCTGCTGACATTTTCCTTCAAGGCACGGGTCTCGAGAGAACTCCCTTGGGCATGGAGCGCGGATGTTGTGACCGTGCCAACCAGTCCAAGCGCGAGGGAAAAGCGAACCAAGAACTTCATGGCGCCATGCTAAATCGGGTGCTTGGCCAAGACAAGCCCAAGCCCGTTGCCGATAGATTTTTGTGTTGTCGCCGCTTGGCTAAGCGGTCTCAATCCGCGCCGTGCAGACGTTTTTCAAATGGCTGACCAATTTGTTTCCGCTTTGGTCGGTATTGGTCGCCGTTTTGGCCCTCGCTTGGCCAAGCGCATTCGATTGGTTCTCGGGGACGATGATTCGGGTTGGTCTTGGTATCATCATGTTGGGGATGGGCCTGACGTTGACGCTGGCTGATTTTAAGCGGGTTATTCTTGTTCCTCTGGCACTGTTTGGTGGGGTGGGGCTTCAGTTTGTCGTCATGCCATTTCTTGGCTGGGGAATTGGTCACTGGATGAATCTGCCTCGGGATATGGCGGTTGGCTTGGTTTTGGTCTCCTGTTGCCCGGGGGGTACGGCCTCGAATGTGGTCGCGTTTCTCGCCCGGGCGAATGTCGCGTTGTCTGTCAGTATGACGGCAATTTCAACCACGTTGGCTGTGGTACTGACTCCATTGTTAACCAAGTTTTATGTCGGGGAACGAGTGCCGGTTGATGCGTGGGGGTTGTTGCAGAGTATTTTGATCATCGTCATTTTACCGGTCACCGCAGGAATTGTGATCAACCATTTTTTCGGTAAGGCGGCCAAAAGATTGAATGCGGTGTCACCATTTGTTTCGGTGGTATTCATTATTCTGATCGTTGGGTACATTCTCTCGCAAAATCGGGAATCGATCATGGATAACTGGCGTGTATTGGTTGCCGCGATCCTGTTGCTGCACGTAGGTGGGTTTGGGCTGGGTTACGGCTTGGCCCGGTTGTTTCGTTTTGACGAGCAGTCGAGTCGGACGGTTTCGATCGAGGTGGGTATGCAGAACAGCGGCTTGGGCACGGCGTTGGCGACAAAGCATTTCGCAGCGTTGCCGCTGGCGCCGGTTCCGTGCGCTGTCAGTGCCGTTACTCACTGTATTCTGGGTAGTATTGCAGCAGGTTTCTGGCGTATTAAATCCAATGGCAATCCAAAGCAATAGAATTGCCAATGAGCCGTTTCCGGTGTTTATTTGTCCTTTTCAAGGACACATGGCTTACCGAAAGAACATACTCGACCTGTATTTTTTGGATGCCCGCGCAAGGCTAATCGACATTGCGGCGTTCATGGATCGTGTCAACCGGGCTGAGGGCGAAACGGATTTTCGTTACGACCAGTTTCAGGACGCTCTCAAGGCACTCGAGAGCGATCAACCGAACCGTGCGGAGAACGTCCTCTTGGCATTTAGCGACCCGACGAATGAGCCGATACCGGTGGCGACCACCAAGGCGGCCTGCGGTGCCTGGCCGGGCGAGGGCAACAACGACTGATTGCCACGATGCGATATATCGAACCTCACGGCCATATGGTCAGCCGGACGACGGATGATTATCAGGCGATGGTCATGGCAGGCTGTCAG
>WTHH01000574.1 GCA_011523195.1 Verrucomicrobiales bacterium | reverse complement strand
GATGATCATGCGCACCATCCAGCAATTTATCTCGCAAGTGCTCTGGGGGGAACTCGACTACCTGCTCGTCGACCTGCCGCCCGGCACCGGTGATGCGCAGATTTCGCTTTGCCAAACCGTGCCACTCGACGGTGGCGTCATCGTGACCACTCCTCAGGAAGCCTCGCTGGGCGTCGTCCGCAAGGGCATCGAGATGTTCAAAAAAGTCAATGTACCCATCCTTGGCATCGTGGAAAACATGAGCTACTTCACTGCGCCCGGCGGCGAGCGTGTCGAGATATTCGGCTACGGTGGCGGGCAGGACGAAGCCGGCCGGCAGGGTGTGCCGTTCCTCGGAGAGATCCCAATTTTCACAGAAATCCGCAAGGGCGGCGATGATGGGGTGCCGGTCGTAGCCGGTGAACCGGAATCCGCCCCAACACAGATCTTCCTCCAAGTCGCCACCCAACTACAGGAGATTTTGGTCTAAAATTCGCCATTTAACCTGTTGACATGGTGTGGATTTTTAGTAGTTTCTCCGCCCCTTTTCGCAGGATTGCGAAATTTTGAACGATGCCGAACATTAAGTCAGCCAAGCGCCGGATGCGCAGTGATGGGGTCAAAGAGGCCCGCAATCGTGCTGTTAAAAGCACCTTGAAAACCGCCGAGCGCGGTCTCAACGATGCCATCAAGGACGGGAACAAGGACGCCACTGCTGCAGCTCTCAAGGCGGTGAACTCAGCCTACGACCGGGCCACCAAGCAGGGTGTAATCCACTCCGGCAAGGCAGACCGAAAGAAATCCCGCCTGGCCATTCGCGCCAACGCGGCTGCTTAGTTTTCCCAAGACAGATTTTTTTAGCCCCGCGTTGCGCGGGGCTTTTTTTTGGCTGAGAGGGTGGGTGGGGGCTACTCGGTGCGGAACTCCATCGTGACGACGGCCCTCACTTTTTTCTCGATCGACGAAGTGTCGTACATGCCCCAACTGGATGTCTGGGTTGAGTTCGGCTGGGTGATCTGAAAAATCCCCTGCGACGCTGAGATAACGCCGACAACCCGGTTGCCCGCGCTCTTGGCCAAGCGCTCCGCACGGAGTTTGGAGTTGGCCGCCGCTTCCTCGAGCAGATCGAGCTTCAAATCCTCCAGCTTGGTGAAAAAGTAGCTGGGGGCATAGGACCGGAAGTCGATCCCGCTTCGCAACAACTCGGTGGATTCCTTGGCCAAGCGCTTGGCCAAGTCCACGTCCAGTGTCTCGACGGTGAAACTCTGGGTGAGCGAGAACGACTCGACTTCGCTGGTCGCGTGCCCCCGTTCATCGCGCCGGTACTTGGTGCTGGTGCCAATCGTTCCCTCCTCGATGCTCTCCGCTGGGATGCCCTTGTCCTTCAGAAACTCGATGCTCGTCTTGAACTGTTCCTGAAGTTTGTCGTAGCCGGCGGAGAGGTCCTTGTCGATGAGGGTGATCTGTCCGCGCCAAGAGGCGAGGTCGGAGGTAATTCGCTTCTCGGCCACGCCCTTGACGGTGATGCCGTCGTCCGCCGACCGCATTTTCTCGATTGACCGGCCGCCGATGAACGTGGCGATGATTAGGCCAAGCGCGAGGATGCCGGCTACGCCGTATCCGGTTTTGTCACTCATAGCAGCCATAGGATTCCAATCTGAACCAAACCAATCACAAAACCCAGCACGGCACCAACCCCTTCGATGAATCGGAACTCTCGCTTCATGATACCCATTAGCATCTCCTCCAGTTTGTCGCTCGAGAATGCCTCCACCTTTTCTCGTACCACCGTCTCGACATCCATGTTTTTCTCGAGATGACTGACGAACATTTCGCCCAGTTCCGGCAACGCCTTGGCCAGGCTCTCAACCAGTGAACGCTTGATCGTGTCAATCATCCCCGAGCCGAGAAACATCGACGCCATCGGGATAGCTTCGGCCAGTTTTTCATGAAGAAATTCGTCAACCTTCGCTTCGATAGTGTCGGTCGCGTGCGCGATAAATTCCTTGCCCTGCAGGTGTTTTCGAACGTCTTGTAGGGAGAACAGCTCGCGCGCCACCAGTTTGCCGAGCTTTTCGGCCAGAGCCTTTTGGCGCTTGGGAAACACGCCCTGAATTCGCAGACCGAAAATCCGTTTTTCCTCGCGCGGATGAAACAGCATCCGCACGGCGATGTAGTTTGTAGCCCAACCGATCACGGCCGCGATCAGTGGAAGCAGGCACCAGGTCCACTTGAAAACTTGGGGGTCGGCTTCAGTCATTCTGCTGAGTTTGTTTTTTCGGTTTGCGTTTGGGCTGCTCGCCGATGTGGGTGCCGTTGCGTTTGCGGGCGAGCATCACCTGCTTGTGACGTTCGCGCAGCCGGGCCCGGCGTTCGTCGGTCAGCTCCTCCGCGCATCGCGGGCAACTCACGCCCGGTTCATAAAGGGGCGATCGGGTGTCTTCCTCCGAGATCGGCCAGCGGCAGCCGAAGCAGATTTCAAAGTCGCCCTGCTCAAGGCCGTGCTTCACCGCCACCCGGTGATCGAACACGAAGCAGTCGCCCTCCCAGGCACTCTCGGACTCCGGCACATTTTCGAGATAACTGAGAATGCCGCCACGCAGGTGGAACACCTGCTTGAACCCGTTTTTCAAAAGGTGCGCCGAGGCTTTTTCGCAGCGGATTCCGCCGGTGCAAAACATCGCGATTTTCTGGTGTGACTTCGGGTTGAGATTGTTTTCAACAAACTCCGGCCACTCGCCGAACGTTGCGGTCTTCGGGTCGATCGCGCCCTTGAACGTTCCGACCTGCACCTCGTAGTTATTGCGCGTGTCGATCAACGTCACCTCCGGGTCGTTGATC
>WTHH01000483.1 GCA_011523195.1 Verrucomicrobiales bacterium | reverse complement strand
GATTTTATCCGGATTGGGAAGCGTGTTTTTTGAACCTCCATGACTCCTTTGTTGTGCCGATATTGTGCAAGATCTGTGCAATTTCGTCAAAGCCCGGAAACCCTCCGGAGACAAGAATTGCGTTGAGCCTTGGAAACAAAGGGTGAAGTGAGGAAGAGGAAGTGGCGACCCCTACGGGACTCGAACCCGTGTTACCGCCGTGAAAGGGCGGTGTCCTAACCGCTAGACGAAGGGGTCGCTCCGTCAAAGAGCGAGATAATCTATTGGCTTTTTCTGATTTGTCACGAAAAAGATTTCATTTTCTTCAATTAAGTTTGGACCGGTTTTTCGGCTTGGCTTGCCATCGGCTTGGCTGACGGGCCAAATTGGGGGAGCGCAATCATGCCAAAGGCCGCCATCAACAACTTTCGAATCCTCGCCATCGGGCTCCTGACGCTTGCGTTGGACCAGATCACCAAGTGGATTGTGGTGCAAAAAATCCCCGGGCCGGCTCATGGCTCCGATGCGCCAATCGTAGTGATCGACGGTTTTTTTGAACTGGTCCACTATGGCAACACCGGTGCGGCGTGGAGCATGTTTAGCGGCAACAACTTCTGGCTGGCGATCTTCTCGATGGTGGCGTTGGTGTTCCTTTGGGTCTGCCGCCGTCAATTTGGGGTGGAGACGACGCTGGGGCAGGTGGCGCTGGGGCTGATGCTGGGCGGCGTGACCGGCAACCTGATCGACCGGGTGGTGCATCATCACGTGGTGGACTTTCTGCAGTTTTACATCCCATTCCGATTTCCGGCCTTCAACGTGGCTGACAGCGGCATCTGTGTCGGTGTTGGGCTGATGTTACTGTTGTCCTTCCGCAAACCGGACCCGGGCGAGACTTGGGCGGAGAAGGGCAAGATACCGGCGGAATCGAAGGAGTTGCTCCCGGCGGAAGAGGAAAGCGAGGGGTGAGCGGGGCGGCCGTCTATCTCACCGGCGCGACGGCGAGTGGTAAATCTGCGCTGGCGCTGCGCTTGGCCAAGCGCCTAGGCGGCGAGATCATCTCGGTGGACTCGATGCAGGTTTATCGTGGACTCGACATCGGCACGGCCAAGCCAAGCGCTGCGGAGCAGGCCGAGGTGCCGCACCACCTGATCGATGTCGCGGGGTTGGATGAGGCGTTTGACGCCGCGCAGTTCGTGCGCCTGGCCAAGCGGGCGGAGGAGGGAATCCTCCAGCGCGGCTGCCGCCCGATTTTCTGCGGGGGCACGGGGCTTTATTTTCGCGCAATGATTGAGGGGCTTGGGGAGAGTCCTCCCGGCGATGAGTCGCTGCGCGAGTTGCTGATTGCGATGCCGCTGGAGGAGTTGGTCGCGGAGTTAACGGCGAAGGATCCACAGGCGGCGGAGCAGGTCGATCTGCAAAACCCGAGACGGGTGGTGCGTGCCGTTGAGGTCATTCGCCTGACCGGCCGGCCGTATTCCGCACAGCGAACCGGTTGGGATGAATCCAGCCAGACGGCAGAAAATTTCTTCTGTGTTCAACGCGAGGTGGATGAGTTGAACGGGCGCATTCACTCGCGGGTGGACGCGATGTTTGAGCAGGGGTTGGTGGAGGAAACCAAGCGCTTGGCCAAGCACGGTCTGCGCGAAAACCGCAATGCCTGTCAGGCGCTGGGCTACCGACAGGTGCTCGATCACTTGGATGGGGCGCTTGGCTTGGAGGAGACGATCGAGCAGGTGAAGATCAAGACTCGGCAGTTCGCCAAGCGGCAGCGGTCATGGTTCCGAAACCAGATGACCTGCGAGAGGGTGGACTGGGTGGCCGGGGAGGATGCTGATGTGTGTTGCGAGCGGTTGATCGGCCGGATCAGTTGATCGGCTTCTCGAGGATCGGCTTCGCCTCACCCTTGTGCTCTCGGCTGCGTGGTCCACGGCGCGTGCGATCTTCCCCCCTTGACCCCTGCGGACGTTTGCTCGGGGCGCCCTTGAATCGGTCACGCGATGAGGGGGGGCGAAGGTACTTTGAAAATTTCTCGATCTGTTCCTCGGTGAGGTCGCCCCGGAGTTTGTCCTTGAGTTTCTCGGTGGAGGCGCGTAACCGCGGTCGCAGTTCCTCAAAGGCGACCCTCATCTCCTCGCGGCTCTCCTTGAACGCCGCCTCCACTTTGGCGGTTTGTTTGTCGGTGAGCTTGAGGTCTCGCTGGATGCAGCGCATCAGCCAGTTGAGCTGGCCCTCCATGCGGGAGCCGTGGCGATGTTCAGCACCGTGGTGGTTGCGGTCGGGGTTAAACGTTCGGGGAAACGCGCGCGCCGGTTGGGGTGTGGCCACGTCCAAAACGAGGCTGCCAGTCACTACGCCTGCGGCGAAGATGACGATGGCGGCCAAGACGGGTTTCCAAGCGTTTACCATGTGTATTCGAGGTCGTCGAATGACGCGAGCAGGACGGTTTCAAAGTCGATGGCGTTCTGGTCGGTAGCCTCAACTGGTGGATCGACGGTGGCCAATGGTTCCGTCTCGTTTGAGTCGCCCCGACCAAAGGCCAGCACGATAGCCAGCAGCATCACGCCGAGGCAGGGCGCCACAGCGCGCCACAGCATGCGTGACCAGATCGTGAACGGGTTTTCGTTCAGCAACGCCCGCACGTGGGCCATGATGCGTTTCTCGAAGGCATACGGCACATGCTCGTTGGCCGGAATGTTTCGTGCCAGGCGGAGAAACTGTTCGTCGGCCTGACTGGTTTCGCGGTTATGAATCTCGCGAACATCGGACATCACTCGCATGGCAAAACCGGACGGCACCCGTTCGTCAGCCGGGATGGCTTTGGCGAGTTGCAGTATTTTCTGT
>WTHH01000124.1 GCA_011523195.1 Verrucomicrobiales bacterium | reverse complement strand
GGACAGGACCCCGAGCACGGAGAAGGCGTCGGCCATCTTGTCTGCCTCGATCCGTCCAAGAAGGGCGACATCACCAAGAGCGGTGAGATCTGGTCGTACAAGGGAATCAAGCGAAGCATCTCCACAGTCTCGATCGACGAGGACAACGGCCTGCTGTTCGTCGGTGACTTTTCTGGCTTCATCCACTGTCTCGACGCCGACACCGGCAAGCTGCACTGGGTGTACGACATGAAGGCTCACATGTGGGGTTCCACACTGGTGGCTGACGGCAAGGTTTACGTGGGCGACGAGGACGGCGACTTTGTGGTGCTGGCCTCCGACACAAAAATGAAGGTGCTGAGCGAGACCTATTTCCCGGCGCCGATCTACTCGACCCCGGTTGTGGCCAACGGCGTGTTGTACGTGGCCACCCAGTCGCACCTGTACGCGGTTTACGACGAGGCCCGTTCCAAGTCCGCCACGGACAAGAAAAAAGCCAAGTAACCCCGAGCAACCCCCGCAACCCGGCTCATGAAAAATGTTGTTTACGCACTGATCGCCCTGCTGGCGATCATCCATCAGGATTTCTGGTGGTGGGATGACAAGACCCTCGTTTTTGGGTTTATGCCGCTTGGCCTATTTTACCACGCGCTGTTTTCCTGCATGGCGGCCGGGGTTTGGGCTATGGCCATCAAGTGGGCTTGGCCAAGCGACATCGAGGAGTGGGCCGAGTCGGCTGACGAACAGGGGGGCGAACAATGATACAGGCATCGTCATTAATCGCGCTTGGCCAAGCGGCCGAGCCAGCGACCCGTACGCCGCTGTACATCATCATCGTTTACATGCTCGCGTTGTTTGCGCTTGGCTGGGTGTCCAGCCGGATGTTCCGCGGGTCCAGCAAGGATTTCTTCGTCGCGAGCCAGTCGATCGGGCCGTTCATGCTTTTGATGAGCGTGTTCGGGACGACGATGACTGCCTTCGCGCTGGTCGGCTCCACCGGCAAGGCGTTCAGCCTGGGTATCGGCACCTACGGGTTGATGGCCTCCAGCTCCGGCCTGATTCACACCGCCTGTTTTTTCCTCGTCGGCATTCGCATGTGGAGCTTCGGCAAAAAATACGGCTATGTGACGCAGATCCAGTTTTTCCGGGACCGCTTCGAGTCGAAGGCGCTTGGCTACCTGATGTTCCCGATATTGGTTGGCCTGATCATCCCATACCTGCTCGTCGGCTTGATGGGTGCGGGTAACTATATCTTCGGTGTTACCCGCGGAATGTTCCCGGAGACGTTTGCAGCTGGGGCGGTTCCCGCCTGGTTGTCCGGGCTGGTGATTTGCTGTGTCGTGTTGTTTTACGTGTTTTTCGGCGGGGTACGCTCCGCTGCCTGGGCGAATACCTTCCAGACGATAGTCTTCATGGTCATGGGCTTGGTCGGGTTTTTAGTGATTGCGGACACTCTTGGAGGCCTTTCGGAAGCCTCAGCTAAGGCACTCGAACATGCGCCCGAAAAATTGCAGCGCGAGGGTCTGATGACCGTGCCGCATTTTATCAGTTACATGCTGGTTCCCCTGAGTGTCGGCATGTTCCCACACTTGTTCCAACACTGGCTGACAGCCAAGAGTGCCAAGTCATTTCGACTGACAGTCATCGCCCATCCGATCTGCATCATGATCGTCTGGGTGCCGTGCATCCTGATCGGCATCTGGGCTGCCGGCCTACATGCAGCCGGGGATCTTACAGTGCCACCGTTGCCCAACGGCAACGCGAATCCAAACGCAGTCCTGAGTGCGATGGTGAAAAAATTCATGGATAGCCCGATCCTCATCGGTTTGTTTTCCGCCGGGGTGCTGGCGGCAATCATGAGTTCACTCGACTCGCAATTTGTCTGCATCGGCAGCATGTTCACCAACGACTTTGTCGTCCCGCTAAAGGGAAAGGTAAGTGACAGCCAAAAGGTCTGGCTAGGCCGCGGCTTTATCGTGTTCATCGTGCTAATCACCTATGTTATCTCGTTATTCGAGACCAAGAGCGTGTTCAACCTCGGTGTATGGTGTTTTAGCGGGTTCGCGGCATTGTTCCCTATCGCATTCGCATCGGTTTTCTGGAAGCGAGTGACGACCGCAGGCGTTTTCGCTAGCGTAATTGCCACTGTAATTACATGGGCTATGTTTATATATGATGCGCTTGGCCGCGAGAGTGGGGAACAGTGGTTCGGAGTGAAAGAGCACGGAGAATATCTGATTGCCGGGGTGATGCCGGTAACCTTTATTTTTCTGGCATCCGTGGTGGCGTTGATCGGAGTTTCGCTTGTGACTAAGGCGCCAAAACAATCAACAATCGATCGCTTTTTCCCAACTAATAAAGCCTGAACCTCAGGCGAGCCTTTTTTTAAAAACAGAATTAATGTCTAACTTGGAACGAAATGTTCAGGATGCCAAGGTGCATCTTGATGCGCATGCAGTAGAAATTGTGAAGTGGCATTTCTCGCCCGAGACCGGCTCGCCTTTCTGGCTGGATTGGGCGAAGGAAGCCGGCTGGAACCCTGCTGAGGAGATCACATGCTTCGATGACATCATCGCGAAGTTTCCTCACTTTCAGGACGAGTGGCTGCGCGACATGCCAAACGAGGTTTGGCGTCCCAAGGCCTACGATGGTCGGCCGTTTAGCATCTTCGAGACTGGCGGTACCACCGGCATGCCCAAGCAGCGCATCGGCTGGGAGGATTACAAGATCGATTACAGCGAGTTTTCCGAGACGCTCAATGACGACCACTTTCCGCGTGACCACTATTGGATGATGGTTGGCCCGACCGGCCCACGCCGGCTGAGATTGTCGATCGAGCACCTTGCAAACGTCCGCGGCTGCTCAACGTACTTCGTCGACCTCGACCCCCGATGGGTGAAGCGACTCATCTCCAGCAAGCAATTTGACCAAGCCCGCGCCTACATGGATCACGTCATCGATCAAGCGATCACCATCCTGAAAAACCGCAAGGTAAGCGCGTTATTCACCACGCCCAAGCTGCTCGAGGCGATGGCCGAGCGCGTGGACCTGATCAAGGCGGGAATTAAGGGCGTGTTCTGCGGGGGAACGACGATGGATCAACAGTACACGCGCTTTCTCGTCGAGGAAATCTGCGAAAACCAGATCGGCTTCGTGCCGACCTACGGCAACACGTTGATGGGCCTTGCCCGTCACCGTCCGTTTGGCCCGGACAACGATTACTCAATCACGTACCACGCACCCCAGCCGCGCGCAGTGTTGCGCGTGGTCGATCCGAAGCAGACCGAAAACCTCGTCGACTACGACGCATGGGGCCGGGTGGAATTGACGACGTTGACCAAGGAATTTTTCATGCCACGCTTCCTTGAGCGCGACGAGGCCATCCGCCGATCGCCCTGGGAGGAATGCCCTTGGGACGGGGTGGCGGAGGTGCGCCCATTCGGCGCTATGGAGAAAAAGATCGTCGAGGGAGTCTACTAAGATGGCTGTACCGCACATCCCATGCCTACGCCTAGGCGAACCGTATGTCAGCCTCAATAAGATTGAGGTGACAGACTATCGTGACGGGGCCACCAAGGCCACCGTCAGTCAGGTGAACGCCGGCGTGGTTCGCCGTGACCTGCAACGCATCGACGAAGGCCGGGGAGCCTTACGCCGTTTTTCCACCACGGAACTAATCGAGATCGGGGCAAAGGCCGGCGAGATTTTTCTCAATGGTGAAGTAGAGATCGGGGTCGAGGGCGAGATACAATCACCTAGTCAATACGTTGAGACCCTTTCCTCTACTAGCGGCCTTCCGCACGTGATGGTTCGGCGCAACATGGACAAGATCCACTACGCGTTGACTAACATGCAAGTGGTGCTCAACGGCCTTACCCGCGGGATCGATCCTTCCATCCTCGATGCCGGCGTGGGCGAGCAGTTCGGGACGCAGGTTTGTTTTTACCCAACCTCAAGAGCGCTTGGCCTTGTCATGCCCAGCAATTCACCAGCGGTGAACTCGCTGTGGCTACCAGCCATCGCGCTCAAGACACCGATCGTGATGAAGCCTGGCCGAGACGAGCCATGGACACCGTATCGCCTGATCCAAGCGTTCATCCAAGCCGGTTGCCCGAAAGAAGCGTTTAGTTTTTACCCCACCGACTATGAAGGTGCGGCCGATATTTTGAATCGCTGCGGCCGGGCGTTGATCTTTGGCGACAAGAGCACCACCGACCAGTATGCCAACAACCCGGCCATCCAGATTCATGGCCCGGGCTGGAGCAAGATCCTGATAGGCGACGACGAGATTGAGAATTGGCGTGACCACATCGACCTGATCGCCGGCTCGATCGCCGACAACGGCGGGCGCTCCTGTGTGAATGCCTCCGCAGTAGTCGTGCCCAAGTACGGTCGCGAGATTGCCGATGCGTTGGCCCAAAAACTGGGCCCGGTCAAGCCGACCACGGTGGACGATCCCGAAGCCAAGCTCTCCGGTTTCGCCAACCCAAAGATGGGCGAATGGATCGATGGGGCTATCGACGCCGACCTCTCCGAGCCGGGCTGCGAGGAGATGACCGCGAAGTATCGCGACGGCGACCGCAAGGTCGTCACAGACGGCGGCACCTACCTGCGACCAACAATCGTTTACTGCGAGTCGTTCGACCACCCCCTGGCCAACCGCGAGTTCCTCTGCCCGTACGCCAGCGTGGTGGAGGTGCCGCAGGCGGAGATGCTCAACCAGATGGGCGAGTCTTTGGTCGTCACCGCAATCACCGGCAACAAGGCGTTCCATGAGGATCTGCTGGCTTCGCCGCTGATCGAGCGGCTAAACCTCGGGCCGATCTCCACGATGAAAATCTCCTGGGATCAGCCGCACGAGGGCAACATGTTCGAGTTCCTCTATAAGCGACGCTCGATCGGTATCGCAGCCGCCTGACCACTTCGCGCTTTGCCAAGCGGCTCGATCAAACCTCGAATGTCTCGTTCAACTCGGGGACGACCACGTCCGCGCCCGGCTTGAGGCTGCGCAGTTGCTCGGCGAACGTCAGGCTGGATTCCTCCTCGCCGTGGACGACGAAGATGCTCGAAATGTCCCCCGTCAACGACTCGACATAGCGCCCAAGCTCCTTCCGGTCCGCATGGCCCGAAAAGCCGTCGAAGCTGGCAACCCTGGCCTTCACCTCATGCGGTTCCCCGAAAATATAAACCGGATCGATTCCGGCCCGGATCACCGCCCCCAGCGTGTTGTAGGCGCAGTAGCCTACGAACAAAATCAGGTCATTCGGGTCGCTGATGTTGTTTTTCAAATGATGCCGGATGCGCCCGGCCTCGCACATGCCGCTTGAGCTGATGATGATCGCCGGACCCTCGAAGGTGTTGAGCTTGATCGACTCCGACGCCTTGCGGATGTAAGTCAGGTTGTCCATGCCAAACGGGTTCTCCTTCTCCCGCAGAAAAGTGTAGATGTCGCGGTTGAAACATTCCGGGTGCAGCCGGAACACCTCGGTGGCGTTCACGCTGAGCGGGCTGTCGACGAAGATCGGAAAATCCGGCAGCCGCCCGGCGTCAACGAGTTGGTGCAGCGTGTAGACGAGCAACTGCGTCCTGCCGACGGAAAACGCCGGAATGATCACCTTGCCGCCGTTGTTCAGCGTCTCGGAAAGGAGCCCCTCGATTTCGTCCGACAAGCCGGACTGCGCCGTGTGATCGCGATTGCCGTAGGTACTCTCGACCAGCAGCACATCGACGTCCTCCACCGGCTGCGGGTCTCGGAGGATCGCGTGGTCTCCACGGCCGATGTCGCCGCTGAAAAGCAGCCGCCGCTTGTTGCCGTCCTCCTCGATGTCGAGGATCACCTGTGCCGAGCCGAGGATGTGGCCGGCATCGCGGAAGGTCAGCGTCACGCCGTCGGCCACCGGGATCGGTCGATCGTAGCCCAGCGCGACAAACTGCCGCACCGCGCGCTCCGCGTCCTCCGGGGTATAAAGCGGCTCGACTGGTGGCAGCCCCTTTTTCTTGTGCTTCTTTGAAACGTAGGCCGCGTCCGCGACCTGAATCTCCGCCGAGTCCTCCAGCATGATCGCCGCCAGATCGCGCGTGGCGAACGTGCAGTAGACGTTGCCCTCGAACCCCTGCTTGTACAGGTTGGGCAGATTCCCGATGTGATCGATGTGCGCGTGGCTCAGGATCACCGCATTCACCGAGGCGGGTTCAAACGGAAAATTCTGGTTGCGCTCGATCGACTCCTGCCGTTTGCCCTGATATAGGCCGCAGTCCAGCAGTAGCCGCTTGCCGTTGACCTCAAGCAAATGTTGCGAGCCAGTCGTGGTACGAACCGCGCCGTGGAATGAGATTTTCACGGACCGAGCTTGGCCAAGAATGAAGCCAAGCGCAATGATCATTGATTGTCCTGCGACATCATTCATGATTTGATAACCACCGTGCTGCAGTTATCAGCCATCACCAAGACCTTCCGCTTGGCCAAACGGAGGAAAACCAACGCAGGAGCGATCGACCCAAGGGAGAGGGGAAGGACGTTTTATGCACTGGACGGCATCGACCTCAAGATTCCCAGCGGTGGAGTGCTCGGCCTGCTTGGCCAAAACGGCGCGGGCAAAACCACCCTTCTGCGAATCCTGTCCACCTCGCTGAAGCAAAGCTCAGGCGTCGTGCTTTGCGACGGGGAGGATCTCACAAAAAACCCGCTCGAAATCCGGCGGCGCATCGGGTTTGTCTCCGGCAACACCGGGCTTTACGGGAGGCTCACCGCGCGCGAAATGCTCCTGTACTACGGCCGCCTGCACGGCATGCAGGCGGCGGCACTGCGGGAGCGCATCGACGAGTTGTCGGCCACGCTCGACATGGAGGCGTTTTTGGATCGACGCAACGAGACGTTCTCCTCCGGGATGCGGCAGAAGGTGTCGATCGCCCGGGCGCTCATTCACGATCCGGATATTCTGTTGTGCGACGAGCTGACCACCGGACTGGATGTCGCCGCGGCCGAGTCGGTGCTCGCCGTCGTGGAAATGTGCCGCGAGCGGAACAAGACGGTGCTGTTCTCGACGCACCACATGGACGAGGTCGACCAGTTCTGTGATCGCGTAGCCATCCTGCACGCCGGCCGGCTTTGCTTCGAGGGGGATGCCAACGGGATGCGGCAGCAGACTGGTGAATCGTTTTTGGACAAGGCATTCCTAAAGATCATCAAGGCCGTACCGGGTGAGGTGGCGGCATGAGGGGAGGCGTGACCACGGTTTTTTTAAAGGAGATGCGGGATATTCTCCGCGACCGAAAAACGCTTCTACTAATGATCGTGCTGCCGATTCTTGTCGTGCCGCTGCTGCTAAACTCACTGATCAGCTTCGTGATGGAACAACAAAAGGAGGCGGAGACCGAGGTGCTGGAGTACGTGATTTTCGGCGAGGAACACGCCCCCGACCTGGCCAAGGCCTTTGCTGAAACCAAGCGGTTCAAAAAGACTACCATCGAGTCGCAGGAAGAACTGGTCGCCGCCATTCGCTCGGATGAAATCGATTTCGGGATCGTGATCCCGGAAAAGGCAGCGTCTCGGCTCGCGGAAAAATCGCAGGCGACCGTCGAGATGCACTACGACAACGCCTCGTCCGGCAGCAGGGTGGAGAGCCGCGTCGAAGACGTGATCGATGATTACAACGGAGAACTGACCAAGGCGCGGCTGATCGAGTTGGGCGTGACCTCCAGCCGCAAACGCCGGGCGGTGCTTGAGCCGGTAAACCTCGCGGAAAAGGGAACCGGCGATATCCGCGAAGTTCTTGGCGACAACGTTGGCGGGATGCTCCCTTACTTTTTCATAGCATTCTGTTTCATGGGCGTAGTCTATCCGGCCATCCATCTTGGCGCCGGCGAAAAGGAGCGCGGCACACTGGAGACCCTGTTGCTGGCGCCGATCCCTCGTCACCAGATCGTGCTCGGCAAGTTTCTCGCCGTATTCAGCGGCGGCATCATTGCCGTGCTGCTCAACATCGCGAGCCTTGGGACTTGGATCGCCATCAAGGCCGGCCAACTCCGCGGCACGCTTGGTACGATGATCGGCTCCATCGGCTGGCTTGACCTGACTCTGCTGGCGCTGATGCTGGTGCCGGTGGCAGCGATGTTTGCCTCGCTGCTTCTCAGCGTGTCAATCTACGCGAGAAATTCCCCCGAGGCTTCCTCGCTCATTTCACCGTTCGGCATCGTGATGATCGTCCCGGCCGTGCTCGCGATGCTGCCCGGGGTTGAGTTGAACTGGTTCTGGGCCTCGATCCCGATCACCAACATCTCGCTCGCGATGAAGGAGTTGGTAAAGGGCACCATGGATTACACCATGCTGCTGGCCATTTTTGGCTCCAGCACACTAATCGCTGGGTTGTTGCTGTTTTTTTGCACCAAGTGGTTTAACCGGGAAACGGTGCTTTTCCGCATGTAACCCGCCGCTTGACCAAGCGCTTAGCCGGCTGTGAACAAAATAAACTGGTTCGGCATCGCGCTTGGCCTGACAATGACCCCCAGCGCCGCGCACGGCGCGCGCACGTGAATGAAAGCCAAGATTGTCATCACCCCCAAAAAGGCAGTGCTCGATCCACAGGGAAAAACAGTGCAGACCGCGCTGGAGCACATGGGCTATGAAGGCGTGAACGATGTTCACGTCGGCAAATACCTCGAGATTGAGCTTGAAGGCGACGATGCCGAGGCGTGGCGGCCGAAGATCGACGAGGCCTGCCACAAGCTGCTGAGCAACCCGGTGATCGAGGATTACCACTTCACCATCGAGTAACCCGATGCGCTTCGCAGTACTTCAGTTTCCCGGCTCCAATTGCGATCAGGACTGCGTCCACGTGCTGGGCAATGTGCTCGGGCAACAGGCCGACTATCTCTGGCACAAGGAGGAGTCACTCGGGAACACCGATGCCGTGGTCGTACCCGGTGGATTTAGCTACGGCGACTACCTCCGCACCGGATCCATCGCCCAGTTTAGCCCGGTGATGAACGCCGTGAAGCGATTTGCCAACGATGGCGGGCTGGTCATCGGAATTTGCAACGGCTTCCAGATCCTCTGCGAAACCGGTCTGCTGCCGGGTGCGCTGGTTCGCAACCGCTCACTGCAGTTTCGGTGCGAGCAGGTTTACCTGAAAGTCCCCACTCAAGATTCCCCCTTCACTCGGGAGATCGAGGCTGGCAGCGTGATACGCGTGCCCATTGCCCACGGGGAAGGCTGCTACTTCGCGGACGACGAGTCTCTGGCCAGACTGCAGTCCAACGACCAGATTTTATTCCAGTACGTGACGGCCAACGGGGAGGCAACAGAGGAAGCCAACCCCAACGGGTCCCTGCTCAACATCGCCGGGATTTGCAACGAGGCCCGAAACGTCTGCGGCATGATGCCCCACCCGGAACGGGCCAGCGAAAGCATCCTCGGCGAGGACGATGGCTTGAGGATTTTCGAGGGAATGTTGGGCCATTTTGAGGGAAAACCAGTCGCAACCGAGCCGGAACCAGCCGTGTAATTGGTTATTTATTGATCATAAAACATCGATTCATTTTAAATTTCAGGGGTTGCTTTCATTTAAAATCGGGTTACGTTTGGCGTTCAGCGACCTGTGGCGTCCCCCTCCCATCCCAGCCATAGGTCGTAGGTCGTCGGCAAACCTCCACACCCATCCCCTTGCCGGCGGCCGCTTTTTTTAGCCTAACTGCCTCACGGGTAGCGACTCATCCGGCGTGGCATCGAGATGCCGAAAACCGGGCCGCATGACGAAAAACCAGACCCCCACACCCAGCAGCGTACCCATGATGGTGTCCCAGATGAAATGCTGCTTGGTGGTAAGTACGCTCACCCACAGTCCAGCCCAAGCCGGCCAGAGCAGCCACACGGCCCACGACCATTTCCACTGCATCCACCACCGCGCCACGCCGGTGGCAATGATGAAACTCTGGGCAATGTGCAGACACGGCCAGGCATTGAACGGCTTGTCCAGTGCATGGAACGCCTTGAACAGGAACTGATAGAGCGGCGTCATTTGGTCGAGGTTTAACTGCCATCGCAGGTCGATGTCTGCCGGGAAAAAGAAAAAGAACGGGAAGGCGATCCAACTGGAGATCACCCAGCCCTGCGCCATCACCAGCGACTCCGCCCGGCCTCGGTCATTTTTTCGTGCCGCATAAAACCCGAGGTAGTACGCGAAGAGCGACAGGTAAAACCAGATTGACCAGTCGACCACCGGGATTTTGTAGTCGAGATAACGGCCCTCATCGTCCTTAAAAAGTGACTTGGGATCCCACGCCGTGCGCTCGTCCTGTTGCGAGACTTTCAGCGTGTCCCGCTGGGCCACCGTCTCCGCGCTGAGCGGCGTGTGATCCGCCCAGGCCGCCATCCGGTTGAACACCATGTACGGGCTGATGAGCACCAGCACCGTGAACATCAGCAGGAACGGATAGAGCAGTCCGTTCGCCGCTTCGCGGTATTTCCAAAGCGGTTTCCAAATCCGCCAAAAACGGGCGCCAAACGGGATCGGGGCGGGATCGCTCACGGGCGATTATCGCTTGGCCAAGCGGCCTGCCTCGCGCTGGCCGCTGCCTTTTTTGCCCTGATCACCCAGTTCCTTCCGCATCGCTTGGCCAAGCGCCTGCATCTTGGAGACCACCTTCGGGTGCTTGGCCTTCACGTCGGTCGACTCACCGATGTCTTCCTCGAGATTGAACAGCGAAAGACCAATCTTGGCCTGGCTGTACTTGGTCGGGATGCCACCAGTGCCGCCCGGCCGCCCGGCCATCGTGCGGTAGCCGTGCGGGAAGTGGAGCTTCCACTTGCCCATGCGGATCGCCTGCAACTGCTGGCCGTAATAAAAATAGTAAGCCTCTTGCGGGCTCTTGTCGTTTTTACCAGTGACGAGGTTGACGATGCTTTTGCCGTCGATCTTGTGGTCGGGCAGCTTGGCCCCGATCAACTCGGCCACCGTCGGCAGAATGTCGATGGTCATCGCCGGGGTGCTGCAGACGCTCCC
>WTHH01000417.1 GCA_011523195.1 Verrucomicrobiales bacterium | reverse complement strand
TTCAACGGTTGAAGTTCAATTGCTTCGCAAAGGAACCCTGGTGGAGATCGACCTAATCGCGACGGAATAATCCCTCTTTGGTGTGCTCCGGCAGATCGGAGCAGCGACGGAGCTTTCGAAATTTAGTGCAGGGTACGCCGCAGTCGGTTTGGTAGAAACCGGGAACTGAGAACCGCAAAACCCTGAACCGCCGAAAGCGGTGTTGCGCTTCGCTTGCCACCGCAGTCCAAACTTGGCCAAGCGCTTGGCTTACCGTTTTTGGAACAGGTCGGATAGGATCAGTTGCCTTACCAGCGTCTTCACGCCGTGGCCTTCGTCGCGGGTGGCCTTGGCGATGGAATGGATTGCCTCCATGTCGTCCACGGTCATGACCCGGCGCAGGGCATAGGTGGCCAGTTGCTCAAGGAACGCCCCGGCCAAGCGCTCGTCCCCGGCGAGGAGTTTCTTGAACTCAGCCGGGTTCGCAAAGGTGCGGCCGTCCGGCAGCTTGCCAGAGGCGTCCACCGGCGGGTCGTCGCCCACGCCGCCCTGCACCCGCTCTGTGATACGCCAGCGGCCGATGGCATCGAAGTTTTCAAACGCAAGGCCAAGCGGGTCGATCTTGGAATGGCACGAGACACAGTTGGGGTCGGCGGCATGCACCTCAAGTTTGGCCCGGATGGTGGTCTTCGGCTTGTCACCCACGACCGGCTCCAGCGGGTCGACGTTCGGCGGTGGCGGTGGTGGCGTGTGAGCGAGGATCGCCTCGGACACCCACGCGCCCCGGTGCACCGGCCGATGCCGTGTACCATCGGATGTCAGCGAGAGGATCGAAGCGTGGGTCAGCATCCCGCCACGCCCGGTTTCCGGGCCAAGCGCTACGCGCGTCAATCCGTGTGGATGCGGCCCGGGCAAGCCGTAGTGGATGGCCAGGCGCGAGTTGAGCATCGTCCAGCCGGAATCAATCGCCTCACGCAACGGCAGGTTTTCGTGGAATAACTCGGCAAAGTAGGCGGTGGTTTCCGCCACCATACTTTCCTCCAGCCACGGGTCGTACTCGGGGTAGAGCTTGGGGTCGGGCTGAAACATGCCCACCCGATGCAGTTGCAACCATTGCGCCGGAAATGACTCCAAAAAACGGGTGATCTTCGCGTCGGCCATCATGCGATCCACCTGCTGCGCAAGAGTGTCGGACCGGTGCAACTCACCCGAGCCCGCGGCGGCAAAAAGCGGTTCGTCCGGCATGGAACTCCAGAGAAAATAGGAGAGTCGGCTGGCCAACTCGAAGTCGTTGACCTTGGCCCGTTTTTCATTCGGCGACCCTTCCTCGATGTTAAAAAAACTGCGGGACACCAGCACGCTCGCGAGCGCCGAGCGGTACGCCGACTTGAAGGATTCGCCGGCCTCTTGCTCGGCCGCGATCAATTTCACGTATCGCTCAACCTCGGCGTTCTGCACCGGCCGACGCCAAGCCCGCTCGGCGAATCGCTTAAGGCACGCCCGGACCTCATCGGCATCAGTTTTGTCTGCCGGCAGCAGGCCTTCGCGCTTGGCCAAGTCGACCTCGGTTTTCAGCGGCCCTTCGGTTTCGACCCAGTCGATGATTAGCAAAGGCATCACCGGCCTGCCCTGCTCGTCCACCACCTTGGTCCACGGGGAGGGATGCCTTGTTTTCAGGTTGGCAACCGAGTTGGTCGCCTCGATTGTTTGGTTGCGAAACAGCTTGTAGGCGCCGTTGGCGTGATTCTGGGTGCGGGCATGGTTTCGGATTTCGTACCCCCCGGCAGGGAACAGTCCCTCAAACTCGATCACCTCAGGGTCGCCCTCTGTCGCAACCAAATCCACACCATCGAACGATCGCTTGTGGTGCCGATGCCAGATCGACAGGCGCGGGATGCGTCCGGTGAACGCCGGCAACCCACTGGCACGAATCCGCAGTCGGTAACGGCCGGAATGTTTCAGGTCGAAGCCCCAGCCCTCGCCCAGTTGCAGGAGCCGTCGTTTGCCCTCACCGGCCGAGCTGCGGTTGGTCTTGATCGGGGTATCCGAATCGGCCAGCGCCTGCCCCACCACAGCCTCAGCCGCCTCGAGATATCGCTCAATGTGCGAGGGCGCCACCGACAACATCGCGCCGATGCGGTCAAACCCATGCAGCCGTGGATCCTCATTGAATGCGCCGGGTGCCTCGACGTCGTAGACGACCCCGAGCAAATCATGGACGGTGTGGGCGTACTCCTGCCGGCTCAACCGATAGTGCTCCAGCGAACCGCGCTTGGCCAAGCGCTCGGCAGATCCCTCACGGATTCGCCGCGTCAGTTCATCGACGACCCCGCCTATCTCGTCCGCAGTCGGCTGCTTTTCCTCCTCCGGCGGCATCTCGCCGGCGTTGATGCGAAACCGCACCTCGCTCCATTTCTCCGCGACCAAAGGATTCGTGAAGTCGGTCGAGAGATTATCGAGCCGGAACTTGCCCTTCTGTTTCTCGCTGTCATGACACCGGAGACAGTGCGCCTTGAAAAATGCGCGGGTGGAAACTTCAAGCCCCTCGACACCATTTGTATTGGGAACCATTACCCCTAACAGAATAACGGTTGCCACGAATCGCTGGCTGTTTTTGAAAGGGCTCACGGCAAGCGCAGCTTGTATGACACTTCGAACTCCTCGGGGGTCGCCAGCCACTCGTCAGCCGGCAGCAGCACATACGTCCACGGCCCCTTCAGGCGAACGATCCGCCCCGGCCGAAAGCCCTCCAGCATCTGCGGAAGCTTCACCCGCAGTTGAAACCCGCTGCTCCCCAGCGGCGGATTTTCGGATTCATTCCATTCGACGGTCTGGCCGCGAACGGAGTATTCCTGATGATAACTCCACGTGCGTAACGTGTTGGCGGCGTCGCAAACCTTGGGCGTCTTGCCCTGCTTAAGTTCCCTGTACAACACCGGTGCCATTCCGCCGAACAGCGTGATCGTGACCTCCCCGCCACCGGTGTCGTTGTTTTTGACCTCGTCCACCCAGCCGGGCAGAAACCGCGATCGGATGAGCCGCAAATGACGCTGACGCTGAATCTTCCGGCAGGCCGCCAAGCTTTCCTCATCCAGCCAAACGTCGGTGGTGGCCATGCTGTCAAACGGCCCCCAGGTCAGGTTCACCTGGACTTCCTGCCCCGGCTTGATCTGATCCTTGTCGACCAACTGCCGGTTTTTCCAAACCCGAGTACCGTCGTCGATGTCGAACAACGCCGGCTTGTTGATGCCGCCCTCGATCTCCGGGCCGACCGGCTCGACGGAGAGCTTGAGGCGGGGGGCCGGACCGGCGCCCTGCTCAAAGCCAAGCACCTTCCACGACCGACCGCGGCGCGAATAGAAACTGGCATCGTCCTCCAGCAAAATCGCGTGGTTGTAACGGAGCGTCGGCGTCTGCTTGAGCCGCTCCTCCGAAATCGGGATCGTTTTTTCCTCCCCCTCGAGCGGCAGCAGGAACCGCCCATGCATGTGCGTCCCCGGCGGGATGTCGCGGATATCAGCCGGCGCGCCGTGGTACCAGACCATCCCGTAAGGCAGCATGGCAAAATAGTGACGCTTTGCATGCTGACTTTTACGGAGGGCACCCCGACGATTCATCGGATCGCTGACCACGAGGTCGCCGTTGTGGTGAATTCCGGCCCCTTCAGGCGGAAAGACTCCCGGCTTGGGGACGTGATCCTTGATGGCCTCTGCGTCGTTGGCCTTCTCCGCAAACATCTGGTTTGCGGCAAGTAGCGTGAGGGTGAAAACAACCGCGCTTGGCCAAGCGCGGTTCGTCGTGGCATGGGCGCTGCGGCGCTTGGCCAAGCTCACGCTAAGACCTCCGAGACCACGGCGTTGGAATCTGCGAACGCCTCTTTGTCGACACCCATCCGCTGGGCAATGGTCAGCAGCAGATTGCTAAAATGTGCCCCGGAGTTGACCGGGCTGTGGTACACACTGATGCCGTCGCCATATCCCTTGAAGCCATCGACCTGCCGGTTGAAATCCACATGGCTGCCATGCCTGAAACCGAGCTTGGCCCCGCCCGCCAATACGAGCGGCAGGCTGGTCGTACCATGGCTGTTGCCGTACGAGAGTCCGCTGCCATAAAGCGAAACGGTCGTGTCGAGTAGCGGCCCGTCGCCATCGCGCACCTCCGCAAGCCGGTCGAGAAAATAGGCGAACTGCTGGACGTTGAATTCGTCGCTGCGCGTGAGTTGTTGCAGGAGATCCTTGTCGCCATTGTGATGCGAGAGTGAATGACGGTCGCGGCTGATCCCGATCTCCGGGACCGCCGGGCCAGTTCCCTCGTTGCCGGTGTTGAATGTCACCACGCGCGTCATGTCGGTCTGAAACGCCAGCACGATGATATCATACATCGTTCGCAGATGTTCCCCGAGTCGCTCGAGGTAAACATTCTGACTGAGCCTTGACGCCGTGCCGGAATCGATCTTTGGCCGGGGAGTCTCGAGCCACTCTTCAGCTCGCTTGGTGCGGACTTCCACTTCCCGCACCGCGGTCAGGTACTGGTCGAGCCGGCCCCGGTCCTCACGGGACAGGTTTTTGGCCAGCACGTTGGCGTCCTCAAGGACAAGATCCAGCATGCTTTCCCTGCGCTGAAGTTGGCGGCGTTGCTTTTCAATGCCGCCTGTTGGCTCTGAGAAAAGCGCCTTGAAGGCGTCCCCCGACTGCCGGTGCGCAGGCAGGGCAATGCCATCCGCACTCACCGCGAGAGGCTGCCCCTGATTGCTGATCTGGAGCGACGGAAACCGTGTCTTCGCCCCGGTCACTCCGGCGATCAACTGGTCGACCGAGATTGTGTTCCGGTCGGTCGGGCCGTGCTTGGCCGCGGTGAGCCACGTCTGCGTAGCGCTGTGGGCGATGCCAAACGCGTTGGGATGGTGCAAGCCGCTGATCGGGGAGATGTTCCCCCGGTGCTTGGCCAGGGGTGCTAGGATGCGGGAGAATTTGTAGTCCGGCCCCGCCTGAGTCAGCTCGTAGTCGTGCGTGTTCACCCCGTTTGGCAGGTAAATAAAAACGCCGCGCCGAGGCCGTTCAATAGCCTTGGCAGCGCACAACGGCCGCATACAGTCGAGCATCGGCAGACCAAGCGAGACTCCCAACCCACGCAGGAAATGCCGGCGCGGCAACAACCATTTTTGCGAAAGAAAATTTGCCATGATCAACGCCTTGTTTTGCTGGACGCCGAAGTTACTCTCCACGCTTGGCCTTGGCAACCCCATCACACCGGCAATTGCACCCCGCTTGGCCAAGCCGGAGAACGCTTGACCCATGACCGCATCGTCCCAACTGTTTCCGCAATGACTGACCAGTACAAATTCCGCGCGCTTGGTTTGCGATGCATGATAGCGTTGGCAACGACTGCCGCTTGGCTTCCGGCGGCGGCAGTCGATCTCCCAAACGAGGTCGCCAAACAAAAACCGTTCCACGAAACCTGGGCCGAGGAAGTGCCGGTGATGGGACACATCGCCGTGGCCAAGGACGGCACCGTGCTCATCTTCAAGGAGAACCGGGAGGCCGGTCGCGTCGACGTCAAGCGAAGCGAGGACGGCGGCAAAACATGGAGCCAGCCCATCATCGTCGGCAAACGAGTAAAGATTGATGCCGACATGACCGACGACGGTCGGTACAAAGGCGAACACGTCGGCTGGAGCGAACTGGCCAACGTGACCATCGACGAATCCACCGGCGACATCATGGTTTTCGCCGCCGGGCTCAAGCCGGCCGATGCGCTCTACCGCAGCCGCGACCACGGCAAATCCTGGGCCACCGAGAAGATCGTCATCCACGCCGACAAAAACGGATGGCAGGGCACGACCTACTGCTGCGATCCCGGTATCACGCTGAGCCACGCCAAGCACAAGGGCCGGCTGTTGATACCATCGCAGGTGTTCGTCGGCTCGATCAACGAGGACGGCAGCCGCACCTACCTGAACAAGGGCCAAGGCCGGAAATACTTCGCCAAGCGCTACAGCAACGCGCTATACAGCGACGACGGCGGCCGGACATGGACGCCCAGCGATCCCTTCCCCATCCTCGGCACCTCCGAGCCCGGCCTTCTCGAGATGACTGATGGCAGCATCTACTACAACGCCCGTACCCACAGCCGCCCCGGCAACAAAATCATTGGCCGCAGCCTCGACGGCGGCCAAAGCTGGGACAAGGCCGGGGAGGACGACGAACTGTTCGACGGCCCGCCGGACGACTACGGCTGCAAAGGCGCCATCCTGCGATTGCCATTCGAAGACCGCGACATTTTGCTTTTCAGCGGCCCCGGTCGCCGTGACAAACGCGACGACATCACCGTGCACGTGAGCTTCGACCGGGGCGAATCGTGGCCAGTGAAGCGCGTCGTCAAGACCGGACCCGGCAACTACACATGGATGGCCGCCGGCCGCAAAGGCACCCCAAGCGAAGGCATGATCTATCTGCTTTCCAACAAAGACTGGATGGCCCGCTTCAACCTCCCCTGGCTGCTGCAATAGCAAAAAAATCCAGCCAACAAAAAAAACTAACAACCTGACGCAGGTAGGGACGGCTGTCCCCAGCCGTCCTAATCGCATTCACCAGCCATGCCGGCTCAGCGCACCACTGCTCTCTATTTTTCAAATCAACGCTCACGCAGAGTCGTAACAGAAAATCTCTTTTTTGATTGCCATTGATCGAGTGCTGATTCTCCATCGGCGGGTGTCCCGGTACCGTGCCATTCTGTTGTTTTTTCTTCTTCTCCAATGGAGATGCGGCACCTTTGCTGGCGAGGCGGCTATCGACGAATCTTGGTGGGCGATTCAGCCACTGAAACGCCCAACGATCCCGGCCGCCACTACTTCTGATCCAGGTTGGACCGCGCATCCGATCGACCGTTTTATCGCCGCGAAACAAGCCGAAAATGACCTCCGCCCTTCCCCGCCCGCTGACCGGCAGTCGTTCATCCGACGCACGACGTTTAACCTGACCGGGCTCCCGCCCACCCCCGCCGAAGTCAGAGACTTCGTCAACGACAACTCCACCGGTGCAACCCGGCGGTTGATCGACCGACTGCTTTCGAGTCCGCGCTACGGCGAACGCTGGGCCCGGCACTGGATGGACGTCGCCCACTACGCGGAGACTCACGGCCACGACGAGGATGCCATCCGCGAAAACGCCTGGCCCTACCGCGACTGGCTTATCGAGTCGTTCAACAACGACAAGCCGTACGCCCGCTTCGTGCGCGAGCAGGTGGCCGGCGATGTGCTTTTCCCGGACGACCCGGCTGCGACGCGGGGCATTGGTTTCCTAGCGACCGGGCCTTGGGACGAGAGTTCGCAGATGGGCATCTCCGACGGCACAATCGACAAGAAGATAGCGCAGTACCTCGACCGTGACGACATGATCGCCACGGTGATGTCGACCTTCGTCAGTACCACCGTTCACTGCGCGCGCTGCCATGACCACAAATTTGACCCTGTGCCGACTGAGGACTACTACGCGCTGCAGGCAGTGTTCGCCGGTGTGGACAAGATCGACCGCCCGTTCGACAACGATGGAAGCTTGGCCAAGCGCCGAGCGTTGCTGCTCTCCCGCCAACGCGCGCTTGGCCAAGGGCAGGTGCCGGATGGGATGTTTTCCGAGGCCGACCTGACCAAGCTGGAAGCGGACCTGAAACGCAGCCAGTCAAACTGGGCCGTCCTCTCCTCGGCCAAGGTCGAGTCGAGCAGCGGGATCGAGTTCGAGGCCAAGCCAGACGGCTCCTTCCTCGCGCTTGGCCAAGCGCCTCCCAAGGACGTCACGACCTTCACCGCCAAGCTGCCGATCGTCAATGCAACCGCCCTGCAGCTGGAAGTGTTGACCGACAAGTCGTTGCCCCGAAACGGCCCCGGGCGCGCAGAAAACGGCAACCTACACCTGACCGACATCGCCGTGCGGGTGAACGGCGCACCGGTCAAGATCGCCAAGGCAATGGCCAGCTTCAATCAGGTCGACTGGACGATCGACCGCGCCATCGATACCAACCCCGATTCGGCCTGGGGCATCCATCCGCAACAGGGCCAAGCGCACCGGGCGCTGTTCGTTTTTGAAACTCCATTGACGGCAGCCAAGGGAGACTCGATCCAGATCGAGCTACACCAAAATCACGGCCGACAGCACCTCATCGGCCGCCCACGGTTTTCACTCACTCATTTGTCGAAACCGATTTTTAAAGAATATATACCGTTACAGATTAGTGAAATTATGGATTTTAAACCAGAAAAACGGACAAAAGAGCAAAAAAACGCATTGGCATTCCATTTTGCCAAGACCGTGAATGAGCGGGATTTGGCCTCTCTCGGCGAGCAACAAAAGGTCTACGCCGTGGCCAGCCAGTTCACTGCACTGGGTAATTTCAAGCCGGCAAAACAGCCGCGTACGGTGCATGTGCTTCATAGGGGCAGCATCCACTCACCCGGCAAGGAAGCCCGGCCGGGGGCGTTGAGCTGTGTCAACGAATTGGACAGCCGATTCGCGATCGACCAACCCAACGCGGAGGAGCAACGGCGGGCGGCTCTCGCCAACTGGCTGGCCGATGATCGCAACGTGCTTCTGTGGCGATCGATCGTGAACCGCGTTTGGCATTACCACTTCGGGCGCGGGATCGTCGGCACGCCGAACGACTTTGGCCGAATGGGTGAGCGGCCGAGCCACCCGGAGTTACTCGACTGGTTGGCGTACGAATTCCGCACGCGCGGTGGCTCGATGAAATGGCTGCACCGGACGATCATGACGAGTTCTACCTACCGACAAAGGTCGGCACACAACTCAAACTACGCCAAGCGCGATGCCGACAATCGTTTGCTTTGGCGGATGAATCGCAGACGACTGGACGCAGAGTCTTACCGCGACTCTGTTTTGCAACTTGCCGGCAACATGGACTGGCGAATGGGCGGGCCGTCTGACCGGCAGTTCAACATGAGCAAGGGCGTCCACGTGACGCCGACCCTCGACTACATCGGCTTCGATCCCGATGCCGCGGCCAACCATCGACGCAGTGTATACCGGTTTGTTTTTCGCACCGTTCCTGATCCGCTGATGCAGTTGATGGACTGCCCGGACGCCTCGCAACACGCCCCAAAACGCGAGTCCTCGGTGACGGCGTTGCAGGCGCTTGGTATGTTGAACAATCGTTTCCTGGTCCGCCAAAGTGAGCGCTTGGCCAAGCGGCTCCAAAGCGATGCCCCCACGCCCGAGGCACAGGTTTGGCGCCTGTTTGAACTGGCGTACCACCGCGCGCCTGGGCCAGACGAAGCCCGCTTGGTTTCGCAGCTCGCACGGGAACACGGCTTGGCCAATGCCTGTCGTGTGGTGCTCAACAGCAATGAGTTTCTTTTTGTGAACTGACGTGCAAACCGACCTTACCAGACGCAGTTTTTTTGAAACCACGGCGAGTGGATTTGCCGGGCTCGCGCTTGGCCATGCGCTCGCCGCTGAGGCGGCGGTCGACTCGAAGCACCATCATCAGCCCAAGGCCAAGCGGGTGATCCAACTCTTTATGAACGGCGGGGTCAGCCAGATGGACACGTTTGATCACAAGCCGGTGCTGAACGAGTTGAACGGCAAAAAGTTTGATCCGGGCGACGGGCGGCTGGTGGAGTCAGTAACCAATTCGCCCGGGTTCAAAGTGCTCAAAAGCCCGTTTGCATTTCGGCAGCACGGCGAGTGCGGTCGCTGGGTGAGTGATGTGTTGCCGCACATGGCGTCGGTCGTGGACGATCTCGCGTTCCTCATGTCGATGAACTCCCCCACAAACGTCCACGGTCTCGGCAGCTATATGCAAAACACCGGCTTCACGCTGCCCGGTTTTCCCTGCATGGGCGCATGGATCAGTTATGCTTTGGGGCGCATCAACCAAAACCTGCCGGAGTTCATCGTCCTGCCCGATCCCAACGGGCTGCCTTACAACAATCACGGCAACTTCACGTCCGGTTTTCTGCCGGCACAGCATCAGGGCACGGTGATTGATGCCTCGGACACGCAGCCGGTTCGTTACCTGTTTCCGCCCAAAACGGCTAAGCACATCAACACGGCCAGCGAGGCGGCCAGCCGCGAAGTGTTGGCAAAATTAAACGCGCGGCACATGGCCCGCTCTCCGGGCGACTCCCGCCTCGCGGCACGCATCCAAAGCCTTGAGATGGCCGCGCGGATGCAATTGAGCGTACCCGAGTTGTTCGATCTCAAGGGCGAAAGCCCGGCCGTGCGCAGCCTGTACGGAGCAGACGAAAAACCGACGGCTGATTTTGCCAAGCGCTGCATTCTCGGACGGCGAATGCTCGAGCGAGGCGTAAGGTTTGTACAGATTTGGAGCGGTGCCGGCGGACCAACCAACAACTGGGACAACCACGCCAACATCCACAAAGAGCTGCCGCACATGACACGGCAGGTCGACAAGCCGATCGCCGGGCTGATCAAGGATCTCAAGGCGCGCGGTATGCTAGAGGACACGCTCGTTGTTTGGACCACCGAGTTTGGCCGAATGCCATTCAGCCAGGGACAGGCCGGGCGCGATCACAACGGCGGGACGTTTGTCACGTGGCTGGCCGGCGGCGGGGCCAAGGGCGGAAGCACGTACGGCCAGAGCGATCGTTGGGGTTGGAAAAGCGAGACCGGTACAAGCAGCCACGACATGTTCGCCACCATCCTGCATCTGCTCGGCATCGACCACGAACGATTGACCGTCCGCCACAACGGCATCGACCGCCGCTTGACCGATGTCCACGGCCACGTCGTCAGCAGCATTGTGGCGTAGATCCACACAACAGCCTCGTCCCAAGTAAGGAGCTTTACGGCGATACTCCGGTATCGGACTCACCGAGAACAGCGGAGCCTCGTGCAGATTTTTTAAAAATTCAAAAAAAACTGACCAATAAATGATTAGCTGACAAATCGGCGCGGACTGCATTTAATCGGCCGAGCACTAAAGATGAAAAGGTTCATCCTCATTTTCCTATTTGCCCTGGCAACGCCGGCCGCAGAGG
>WTHH01000035.1 GCA_011523195.1 Verrucomicrobiales bacterium | reverse complement strand
CGCACGCTGCCCACCATCGTCGCGCCGATCTCGACAAACTGCACTTGGCCAAGCGACGGCGTGTCGATCGCGGTCACGATGCGTTTGTTCTCCCAAAAAATCGTCGGCCTCGTGATGAGCGCGATGGGGTTCACCGAGTACAACCAGCCGTTGATTAAACGGGGGATCCCAGCATCCCCGGCGCAGGGAAAATGGAACCGGTGGTAATCGACCGGGCACAAACGCGAGAGCAGCATCGAGCCGCCCTCGTAGCGCTTGGCCAAGTCGGAGTCTCCGAGGAATCGTTGCAGATCAAACGACTGCCCCTTGACGAGAAAGTTGTCCTCCGCGGAGATGTCCGCAAACACCATGTGCCGGCCATCGGCAGGAAACACCACCGAGTCCGCCTTCGCATCCACCGGCCGCGCATCCGGTTTGAGTTTGCGATAAAAAAACTGGTTAAACGAAGCATACTCGCTCGCCGGTTCGGCAAACTCAGACTCGTCCAGCCCGTACTTCTCGATGAATGGCGCGATGCGAACGTAGCTTTTGACTTCGTCCATCTTGCGCCCGTACCAGGCGGAGACAATCCATCGGCGGAGCAACAGCCACTGCGTGAGCCGGCCAAGCGGATTGCCGTACACCCAGCGCAAACCCCGCTCGCCATAAATGGCTTCTGTTTTCAACCCGCCGTCGTGGCGATCCACGTAGCGTACCTCGCCACAGGCCAGGTTTTCCTCAACCGTCATCGCCGCACAGGCTACCTGTCCGACGCCGGATTGGAAATACCGCGCTGCTTTTTTTGAAACCTTTGAGCAACGAACGGCGTCTCACTCTCGGACCGACATGAAAATCAAACACTCGATTCATCTCTGGCTTAGCCTGACGCTGCTCGGCGCAGGCACGACTGTTTCTGCGGAAAACTGGCCCACATGGCGTGGCCCACAGGCCAACGGCGTGGCCCCGGGCGGCAATCCGCCCACCGAGTTTTCCGAGGAAAAAAATGTCCAATGGAAAATCAAGGTGCCCGGCTCGGGCAGCTCCACCCCGGTGGTTTGGGAGGATCAGGTGTTCATCCTGACCGCTGTTGCCACCGGCAAAAAAGTAGCCGCCCCCGAGGGTGGGTCGTCCGCCGATCGAGGCAGTCGCAGTACGCAGCGCGGCCCGCGGCCCGAGGGACGTGGCGGCGAACGCCCTCCGGGCAGAAGCGATCGGGGTGAGCGCAGCGAACGCGGCGACCGGGAGGGTCGCGGCGGTTTTGGCGGCGGCGGCTTCAACCGGGAGGAGATGATCAAGCGGTTTGACAAGGACGGCGACGGCGAGCTCAACGAGGCCGAGCGCGACGCACTCCGCGACGAGTTTCGACGGCAATTTAGCCGAGATCGCGGTGGCGAACGCAGTCGACGCGGTGGGCGCTCCGGCCGCAGTCGTGGTGGATTCGGCGGCAGCCGCAAGCCCACCGAGGAATTTCAATTCTTGCTGATCTCCTACGACCGAAACAGCGGCAAGGAAAAATGGCGCAGTGTGGCCACCACGGCCGTGCCCCACGAGGGTCATCACCGCGATCACGGTTACGCCTCGGCCTCCCCGGTTACCGACGGGGAAAACATCATCGTCAGCTTCGGCTCACGAGGCCTGTACTGTTACGACATGAAAGGCAAGGTGCAGTGGAAGAAGGACTTTGGCGACATGCGCACACGGAACAGTTTTGGCGAGGGCAGCTCCCCCGCCCTGCACGGCGACACCATCGTGCTGCTTTGGGATCAGGAGGACGACTCACACATCTATGCCCTCGACAAAAAGACCGGCAAGGTGAAGTGGAAACGCGAACGCAAAGAAGCCACCGGCTGGTGCACCCCGCTCGTCATCACGCACGATGGCATCACTCAGGTTCTCGTCAATGGCGCCACCGCTGTCCGCAGCTATCAACTCAGCGACGGCAAACTGCTCTGGGAATGTGGTGGCCAGACCGTCAGCGCCATCCCTTCCATCGTCGCGGACAAAAACACCGCCTACGCCATGAGCGGCTTTCGCGGGGCCTACGTGGCGGCGATCAAGCTGGGTGGTAGTGGCAACCTGACCGGGAGCAAGTCCGTGCTGTGGAGTGCCGACCGTGGCACACCGTATGTGCCCTCCCCGCTCCTGAGCAACGGCCGCATCTGGTATCTCGCCGGTAACAACGGCATCCTATCAGTCCGCGAAACCAAGACCGGCAAATCGCTGGTCGAGGGTGAACGACTCGAGGGCATTAGCGGCGTCTACGCCTCACCCGTGAGCGCGGCCGGAAAAGTTTACATCGCCGGCCGAAACGGTGGGGTATCCGTGTTGAAAGACAGCGTCAAACTCGAGGTGCTCGCCACCAACGAACTCGACGAGAAATTCGACTGCTCCCCGGCGATCGCCGGCAAACAACTCTTCCTCCGCGGCAAGGAATATCTCTACTGCATAGCGGAAAAGTGAGCAGTGGGCTGTTTTACCGGCTTCGGCGTTTGACCAAAAAAGAGACCACTGCCCCGGCAAATAGCGGCAGCACAGCGAGCAGCAGCAGGATGAGGCAAAGCGCATTCACCTGCGCGTGGTGACCATAGTGCAGCAGGTTGAACACCCGCAGCGCCAGCGTCTCGCCACCGGGCGGCACGATCAGCACCACCGTCTCCGTGTCCCACAGGCATAGCAGATAGACCACGTACCAGACTGCCGCCATGGCCCAGCCGGCCTGCGGCAAAAACAGGTGTCGCCAACGCTGCCACCCCGACACGCCGGAGAGGTCGGTGACGTTTTGGAGATCGGCATCCACCGAGCGCTTGGCTAAGCGCATCCCCTCCCAGCCAAGCGCGAAGTACCGCAAC
>WTHH01000119.1 GCA_011523195.1 Verrucomicrobiales bacterium | reverse complement strand
ACTTATATCTCTGGGGATAATGGGGAAATCGAAATACAAGCCCCGTGGTTTTGTGACGGCACTTTCAAGGTAACACGCGAAGGAAAAACCGAGCTGATCGAGGCGAAAACAGATAAACCGATGTATGCTCTGGAGGCAGAAGCATTTGCGGCGGCGGCTGCAGGCGAAACTCCGTGGATCACTAAGGAGGACACCCTCGGAAACATGAAGGTGCTGGATCAACTTCGCTCTCTTTCGGGTGTCCCCGTGCCGACCTGATAATGTCAGAGCAGCGACCGAACATCCTCTGGATTTGCACTGACCAGCAGCGCCACGACACAATTCGTGCGCTTGGCAATCCCCACATCAACACGCCGTGCATCGACGAACTGGTTGGCAAGGGGATCGCGTTCACCCAAGCCTACGCACAAAGCCCGGTTTGCACACCGAGCCGCGCGGCATTCCTGACCGGAAGATATCCCCGCACAACAAAGTGTCGCCAGAATGGCCAAGCGATGCCACCCAACGAGAAGCTCGTCAGCCGACTCTTTGCTGACGCCGGCTACACATGCGGCTTGGCCGGAAAACTGCATCTGGCCACCTGCGCGAACGGAGTTGTCGAAACGCGCATCGACGATGGCTACGAGGTGTTTCATTGGTCACACCATCCCCAACCTGATTGGCCAGAAAACGCTTACACACAATGGCTACACTCGAAGGGCACCTCGTGGGAAGAATTGTACGGTGGGCCATCCACTGATTACATCAAACACGGTGTTCCGGAGGAATTTAATCAGACCACATGGTGCGCTGAGAAAACAATCGATTTCATTCACGATCAAAACGGGAAGCCCTGGTTTTTTAGTTTTAACTGTTTCGCGCCGCATCACCCGTTCGACCCGCCTGCAGATTTTCTTGCGCGGTACAATCCGGAAGACATGCCCCTCCCCAAGGCCAAGCCGGGCGAACTGGACACCAAAACCACCTACCAGCAACTCGATGGGCGTTTTTCTCACAACGACCCTAACGGGTACGTCATGTCCAAGATGACCGACCGGGACAAGCAGGAGATCACGGCGGCCTATTATGCGATGATTGAACTCATCGATAAACAGGTCGGCCGAATGGTGGGTGCCCTCGAGGAAACAGGACAACTCGAAAATACGATCGTTATTTTCATGTCAGACCACGGCGAAATGCTGGGTGATCACGGCTTCTACCTTAAGGGGCCTCATTTTTACGATGAGGCAGTTCGCGTACCGTTAATTTTTTCATGGAAGGACCGAATCCAATCTGACGTGAGAGCCGATTGTCTAATGGAACTGATCGATATCGCCCCCACCCTGCTGGAGGCCTCGGGCATCGACATTCCGGACTACATCCAAGGCCGGTCGCTCATGCCGATCCTGCTTGGCCAAGCGCCAGCAGATCGCCATCGCGACTACGTGTTCAGTGAGTATTACAATGCGTGGACGCATAAACATTCCTATGGTTCCATGCTGCGAACAAGAGATGAAAAAGTGGTCGTCTATCATGGCACAGATCAGGGTGAACTTTACGATCTCAAAAACGATCCCGACGAATTTGAAAACCTTTGGAGCAACCCCTCTCACACAGGCAGAAAAATGCGGCTGTTGAAGGCCTGTTTTGACGCCAGTGTATTCACCATGGATCCTGCCCCGCCACGGCTTGGCCCGTTTTAAATCATGAAATTCTGCCTAAATACCAGCACCATCAAACCTCAGCCGTTGATTCGCAAAATCGAGTTGGCAGGCCAAGCGGGCTACGATGGCATCGAGCTATGGGTGAACGACATTTACGAACACATCGGTCGCGGCGGCGAGGTGAGAGATGTTGAATTGGCCATCGCCGACAACGGATTGATTGTACCAAGTATGATTGCCATCCGGCAGTGGGGAGACATGGACGGATGGGAATACCAACTCGTCAAGGACGAGGCCAAGCGCCGCTTTGCGCTCTGCGCCCGGCTTGGATCTCAGTACATCGTCGCCACTCCGCCATTGGAAAAAATGGTGACCGATCATCTGCCAGATCGATACCGAGACTTGCTTCAAATCGGGCGCGAAGAAGGCATCAAACCGACCTTTGAATACATCAGTTTTTTTAAATCGGTTTACCGATTGGCCGATGCGTGGGACATTGTTCAAAAAGCGGACGACACCGATTCAACCATCATCCTTGACGCCTTCCACAACTGGAACAGCAACTCGACCTTAGATGATTTGCGCCAAATTCCGTTAGACAAAATCAGCCACTACCACATAGACGATGCGGCGCACAACAAACTGCCAACAACTCAAAAAGACCCTGATCGGGTGATGATCGGCGAAGGGCAGATCGATCTAAAAGCGGAGATCGCCGTGCTCAAAGAGATCGGCTACGACAAAACAGTCAGCCTCGAATTGTTCAATGCTGAGCTTTGGGAGCAGGATCCTTTGGAAGTTATCTCCACCGGATTGACTCGAATGAAAGAATTGTTCGCCTGATTTTTGCGCTTGGCTAAGCGCTTGGTTTACTTGAAATAAAACAACATAAACACCGCACAAGCGGCCAGTAAACCGCCCCAAACACGGTCGTCCTTGAGAAGATTACCCCCTTCCCCTTGGCCATTCGCTTTGATTGCTGTGGAGGCGAACATGCCCCATGTCCAAAGGGACCCAATCACTGCCGCAACGACTGGCGACAGGATTTCTTTCCACATGCTTAAACCAAGCACGGCGTAAACGACCAGCGACAGGCCTGCCTTTAGGAAAAGTGACCGCATACTGGACTCGGTGAAAATCCCCAACCCAATGAAAGTCAGCTTTGATTTCTCACTATCCGGTTGCGTC
>WTHH01000256.1 GCA_011523195.1 Verrucomicrobiales bacterium | reverse complement strand
ATCATACCCCTCCCGAGCGGCCCAAGTTACGAATTTGGCGTGAAGATTGCATCTCTTAAACAGGAACAGGGTCTGTTTGAACGTCCTTTTCTTCAAGACAAATCCCCAGGATCACAGGGGAATTTGCGCTCTCGTTCAAAAAACCTTGATTCCGCAGCGGCCAAGCGCGGACATTCGGTGCATGGATCAACCGGATCAACTACGGGAACTTTTTCGGATGCAAAAGGCGCTGAACGAACGGATCGGCGTGTGCACTGACAAATTCGACGACGAACAGAAAACCGAGTGGGTGCTCAATTACTGCCGCGCCATGTCACAGGAACTGGCTGAACTCACCGACAGTGTGCCGTGGAAATGGTGGGCCAAATATCAAAAGCTCGACGAACAAAATGCCCGCGTCGAGGTGGTCGACCTGTTCCACTTCCTCATCAGCCTCGCGCAGACGCTTGGCATGAGTGCCGACGATGTCTTCGAAGCCTACATGAAGAAAAACGAGGTCAACTTCCAGCGACAGGAAAGCGGCTACACCGAGAAGAACGAGGACGACTCGCGCCACATTTAAACCGCTCACACGTTGAATCCAAGCGATGCCATCGCCCGCGAGCTGGTTTCCGAAGAGAAAATCCGGGAACGCGTCGTCGGATTGGCGGAGCAGATTCAGCGGGATTTTAGTGACAGCGACCTCGTCGTCGTCGGGTTGCTCACCGGCACCCTAATGTTCCTGGCGGACCTCGTCCGTAAAATCGATCTGCCAATGCGGCTCGACTTCATCGGCGTCTCCAGTTACCGCGACGGCACCGAGTCCACCGAGTTGGTGTTCACCAAGGAACTCCGGCTCGACGTCCGCGACCGCGATGTACTGCTCGTCGATGACATCCTCGACACCGGCAAAACCCTCCGCGCGGTGATCAGCAAACTGGAGTCCATGCAACCCCGGAAAATTAGCACCTGTGTTTTGCTCTCCAAAAAAGCCCGGCGCGAGTACGACATCCCAGCAGACTACGTCGGCTTTGAGATTCCCAACGAATTCGTCGTCGGATACGGCCTCGACCACGCCGAGCAACACCGCAATCTCCCGTTTATCGGAGCGTTAAATGTGAGCAGTTAAACCACTATTCACATGAAACTGACTGTTCGTTTTTGGTCGTACTTTGCGGATGTTGCCGGTTGCAGGGATGCGGCTTTCGAAGTGGAAGAAGGCACCACGTTGGGGGAGCTGCATGATCAAGTTTGCGAGCAATCACCCAAGTTGGCTGATGCCCGGAACAGCACACTCAAGGCGGTCGGTGTGGATTATCAGGATGACAACTTTGTCCTGAGCGACGGCGACGAGATTTCGTTTTTCCCTCCCGTACAAGGTGGCTGATGAAAGCTGAACTGACCCTCTCCCCTAATCCCATCGACGAAGCCGCCTTGGCCAAGGCGCGATCGATCACCGACGGCATGGGCGCGGTGGTCACATTCGCCGGCGTGGTCAGGGACCGCGAAGGTGAAGCTGCCATCACCGGCATCGACTACGAGTCTTTTGACGACATGGCCAGGCGGCAGTTTGAGTTGATCTTCGCCGAGATCGAACAGCGCTGGCCAATCGAGTCCGTCCGCTTGGCCCACCGCACAGGCATCGTGAAGGTCAACGAGCCATCGCTCTGGGTCGAGGTGGTCGCCGCCCACCGAGCCGAGGCGTTCTATGCCTGCCAGTTCCTGATCGACCAGATGAAACAGCGTGTACCAATCTGGAAGAAGCCGATCGTAACTTGAGCGCTTGGCCAAGCGTATTCGCTTAGTCATGTCAGACGGCTACACGGAACAGGGCCAGATCGCCCAGGCGGAGTTCGACAAAAAGGTCATCGTATATTGGTGGCTTCAAGCGCTTGGCGTGATGCTCAGCACCGTCATCCTGATCCCCTTCATTCCGATCTGGCTATTGGTCGGCTATTTCTTCCACCAAAAACAGTTTGACCACCTGTCCTGCGTTTTGACCGATCGCTCGATCAATATCCGCAGCGGCCTGCTTTTCAAAAAACAGCAGAACATCCCGCTGGACAAGATCACCGACCTCTCGATCATGGGTGGCCCGTTTTTGGATTCGCTCGGCATCAGCAAAATCTCGATCGAAACTGCCGGCTCCACCCCGTTCCCACTGACCGGCGTAGCCAATGCCGAAAAGTTCAGGGACGTCGTGCTTCAGCATCGGGATCAACAGGCCTCCGCCGCCAACCAACCGGCGGACGTGGCCGCGCCTTCCAACGATGTGCTGGTCGAGATTCGTGACATCCTCGCGCGCATCGAGGCTAAACTCCCGGAAGATAATTAGCCTCTACTCGGTGACGTCACGAACCTTGGCCTCAAGCCAACCAAGCGCCTGGTCGCGCGTGGTCAATTCGCCCTCCAGTTGTCGTTCACGCGCCTCCTTCAACAACACCCCGAACCCCGGGCCGGGCGCTTGGCCAAGCGCAATCAGGTCGCTGCCGTCTAGCAGCGGCTGCTGCAGCTCCGGTTGATTTTGAAACGCTTCAAACTTTGCCTGCAGGAATTCAAAATTATCCAGCCGCCCGAAGGAGGACAGGCAGTCGAGCCGGTGCAGTTCCAGCTCGGTGGCGAACACAGATCGCAGGAACAGCTTTCGCAGCGTGGCCGTCCGCATCTCCCGAGCATCTTTCAACTGCATGTGGAAACGCACGCAGGTGGTCACGGTATCAATCTCCACATTGGAAAAACGTAACCGGTTGAGGATAGCGCGCGCCAAGTCCGTCCCGGTTTTTTCATGGCCAAAAAAACGGATGCGGCCGTCGTCATCGCGGCTGGCCGTGACCGGCTTGGCGATGTCGTGCAT
>WTHH01000500.1 GCA_011523195.1 Verrucomicrobiales bacterium | reverse complement strand
CCTCCGGACTGCGCCCGGGTCTTTCGCCAAGGCCTGAGTGGTCCGGTGTCGCGACCGCGATCGCTAAGGCCAAGGCGGAACCGCTCACCGAACAGCCTGACACCAAGTTCATTTACAGCGACATTAACTTCATTTTACTGGGTGAGATCGTGCGGCTTGTCTCCGGCGAGCGGCTCGATCTGTTTGTTTCCAAAAATATTTTCCAACCGCTCGGCATGACCGACACCGGATTCCTCCCGCCGTTAGCCAAGCGCTCGCGCGTCGCCCCCACGGAACAGGTCGGCGAGGTGATTCTTCACGGGGAAGTCCACGATCCCACGGCCCGCCGGATGGGCGGCGTGGCGGGTCACGCAGGCTTGTTCACCACCGCGGCAGATCTTGGCCGGTTCGCAAACATGATGCTCAATGACGGTTCGCTGGATGGGCGTCGTGTTTTTAAAAAGGAGACAGTCAAGTGGATGACGGCGTCCCACACGAAGCTGCCGATAAAAACCAAGCGCGGTCTTGGTTGGGACATCGCTTCGCCGTACTCGAGTCCGCGTGGCAATCATTTCGAGGTGGGCAGCTACGGGCACACCGGCTGGACCGGGTGCTCACTTTGGATTGACCCGGCGACTGGCACCTTGGTGATCCTGATGACCAGTCGCACGCATCCCGATGGCCGAGGGAATGTCATCGCGCTACGACGCACGGTGGCCACGCTTGCTGCCGAGGCGTTGCGCCAGTTTTCGTTTGGCAGCGCGGCACCGCCCGAGTTGACCGCCCGGAGAACCGTACTGAACGGAGCCGACGTGCTGCGTATGCGCTCCGAGATTTTGCCGAAGGGCAGCCGCGTGGGTTTGATCACCAACCACACCGGCCACGATCGTGAACGCAACCCGACGCTCGATTTTCTTCTCAAGTCCGAGCGGGTGCATCTCAAGGCGCTTTTCAGCCCGGAGCACGGGCTGTACGGCAAGCTCGATGAAAAGGTCGGTGACAGCATCGATTCGAAAAGTGGCCTGAAAATCTTCAGTCTTTATGGCGAGACGCGCAAGCCGTTGCAGGGGCAACTCGCCGAGTTGGACGCGCTCATCTTCGACATTCAGGATATTGGCTGCCGATTTTACACCTACATTTCGACGATGGGATTGGCGATGGAGGCCGCCGCCGAGGCCGGAGTGAAATTCATCGTGCTTGATCGCGTGAACCCGATCGGCGCCACGGCGGTCGAGGGGCCGGTGCGACTGGGACCGACCGATTTCATTGCGTTCCACGACATCCCGATACGGCACGGGATGACCGTCGGCGAACTGGCACGGATGTTCAACAGCGAGCGCGGCTACAACGCAGATCTGCAGGTTGTCAAAATCGAAAAATGGTCACGAGGACAGGTGTTCGATACGACCGGCCAGCCGTGGACGAACCCGTCGCCCAACATGCGGAACCTCACGCAGGCGATGCTCTACCCGGGCATCGGTTTACTGGAAACTGCGATGTCCGTCGGGCGCGGTACCGACACGCCGTTCGAGGTGATCGGCGCTCCGTACATCGACGATGTGCGCTTGGCCAGGCGGTTGAACGCGCTCGGCCAAGCGGGAGTGACCTTCGTGCCGGTGCGTTTCACGCCGGACTACAGCGTGCACAAGGACGAGTCGTGTGGCGGAGTGAACATCATCATCACCGATCGGGAGGCGTTGAAGCCGGTCGCGCTTGGCATCGACATCGCCCGTGTGCTCCACGCGATGTACCCGCAGAAATTCCCCCTGACCAAGGTCGGCCGCCTGCTTTGCCATCCACCGACCATTGAGGCACTTGGCCAAGGCAAAACCCTCGCCCAGATCGAGGCCGCTTGGCAGCCGCGCTTGGCCAATTTCAAAAAACGTCGCGCCGGTTTTTTGCTCTACGAATAAGCGTTGTTCAGTTGCCGAAGATGAAAGAGTAGAGCTTGGCCTTCGCGAACTCGAACTTTAGTCAAACCGGCTTACCCTCGGCAGTCGAAGCCAAAACAAAGACTAATGCGAACCATGCACTGAATATGGAATTCACGGTTAAGCGAACGTCCTCCGATAACTTGTATGTATCAAGTAGTTTTGTTTCACCCGCTCGGTGTTGAAGCTGGCTACTTGGCCAAGCGGGTTTCCTTTTTGCGGAGGACTTTTTCCTGTCGGTTGGTTTCGGCGCGGAGGAGGGCTTCCGCTTGCCAGCCTTTGCGTTGGGCGTATTCGGCGAGTGCGAACAACTCCCGTGCGAGGGTGGCCTTGGTGTATCGTTGCTTGGCCGGCTTGGCCAACGGCTTGTCCGCGAGTTTGTTTTTGCGCGCTTTTTTGAGGAGTTTCTCGGTGCGCTGCAGCGAGGGCAGATGGCGCGGGATGCCATCCAGCACGGATCGGCGTTCGTGTTTGGTGCCCTGTTTTTCCTCACGCTTGATTTTCTCCCACTGAGCCCATACGGCATCGACGTTGTCGGCGGCGGAGTCTCCGAAAACATGCGGGTGGCGGCGAATGAGCTTGTCGGTGATCGTCCGGGCCGCCTTCTCAAAATCAAACGCTTTCCGTTCCTTCGCAAGTTGGCAGTGGAAGACCACCTGCAACAGTAGGTCGCCGCATTCCTCGAGCATCTCGTGGTCGTCCTCGGCTTCGATCGCATCGATCAATTCATACACCTCCTCTATGGCGTGAAAGCGGATGGACTTGTGATCCTGCTCACGGTCCCACGGGCAACCGCCGGGGCCACGAAGCCGGGCCATCACTTCGACCAGTTCGTCGATCGCTGGTTTGCGTTTTTTGGGTTTGCGTTTGGCGGCCATGTTAAAGGATGACGAGATCGTCGCGATGGACGATTTCTACGCCTTTCAAT
>WTHH01000334.1 GCA_011523195.1 Verrucomicrobiales bacterium | reverse complement strand
GGTAAAGACGATGTTGCGTGGGTTGGCTCCGATCAGCCGTGCCACGCGTTCGCGCGCCACCTCGATCAGCCTTGCCGGTTCTGCAGCGAGCGAATAGGCGCTGGACGGATTACCCCAGTGCTCGGTGAGACAGGGTAACATCGCCTCTACGACCTCGTGGGCAACCCGCGTCGTGGCGTTGTTATCCAAATAAATCAGTTGTTTTTCGCTCATCGCTTGGCCAAGCGCTTGGCCTGTTAGACGTTGAATTTAAACAGCATTACGTCGCCCTCCTGCACAACGTACTCCTTGCCCTCCATCCGGTACAAGCCACGGTCCCGGGCAGCAGCAATCGAGCCACACTCAATCAAATCGGTGTAGGCGACCGTCTCAGCTTTGATGAAGCCACGCTCAAAATCGCCGTGAATGACGCCGGCCGCCTTGGGAGCGGTGTCTCCCTTGCGAATTGTCCACGCGCGTGACTCCTTTTCGCCGGTCGTGAAATAGGTTTGCAGGCCAAGCAGCGAGTACGATTTTTGAATCAGCTGCCCTACGCCACTTTCCTTTACACCCATCTCGGATAGAAATTCGCCGGCCTCCTCGTCGGACAGGTCGATCAACTCGCTCTCAATCTGTGCGCTAATCACGACAGTCTCGCAGCCGTGATGTTCGGCGGCGTACTCGCGGACCTTGGCCACGAACGGGTTGTTTTCCGCCTCAGCAAGCTCAGAGTCCTTTACGTTTGCGGCGAACAAAGTCGGTTTGCTTGAGAGCAGGTACAACTGTTTGGCCAAGGCGGCCTCGTCGGACGTCAGCTCGCAGGTGATTGCCGGTTTACCTTCACCGAGGTGTGGCTCGATCTTGGCAATGATGTCCATCAATGCCGCCGCCTCCTTGTTGCCGCGTTTGGCTTCCTTGTTGAGTTTTTCCTGCCGCCTCTGCACGGCGTCTAGGTCCGCTACGATCAACTCGGTTGCGATTGTCTCAATGTCACGGATTGGGTCGATGCTTCCCTCGACATGGTGAATGTCGCTGTCCTCAAAACAGCGCACCACGTGCACGATCGCATCGACCTCACGGATGTGGCTCAGAAACTGGTTACCCAACCCTTCCCCCGCCGAGGCGCCCTTGACCAGCCCGGCGATATCGACGAACTCCACTGCTGCGGGGATGATCTCCTGCGAACTCGAGATTGCTGCTAGTTCATCCAGTCGCTTGTCGGGAACGCTGACGACACCGACATTGGGGTCGATGGTGCAAAACGGATAATTCGCCGACTCCGCTTTTCGCGTGCGGGTAACGGCGTTAAACAAGGTGGACTTGCCGACATTGGGCAAGCCGACGATTCCGGCTCTCAGCATGTATTATTCGATAGGTTGTGCGGCAACGATCTGCTGCATTTTGTTTTTTAAATCCTCAAGGCCGATGTCGAACGCGGCGGAAATCTCCACCATATTAACCGGGCCGACCTCGTCTTGAAATTGTTTGAGTTTTTCCGCCGCCGGCTCCTCGTCCATTTTGTTCGCCGCGATGAGCCGGGGGCGGTTCAGTAACTCGGGATTGTACATCTCCAACTCGGTCAAAAGTTGGCGGAAATCGTCCCACGGTTCGCGGTTGTCGGTTCCGGCCATGTCGATCATGAACACCAGGACGCGGCAGCGGAGTACGTGCCTCAAAAACGCATGGCCCAACCCGACATTGTTGTGCGCCCCCTCGATGATGCCCGGGATGTCGCAGACGGTTAGCCGTGAGTAGTCGGCAAACTCAACAATCCCGATGTTCGGATGGAGCGTCGTGAATGGATACGCGGCAATCTTCGGGCGTGCTGAGGAGATCGCCGAGAGCAGGGTGGATTTGCCGGCGTTCGGGTAGCCGACCAGCCCGATCTCCGCCAGCATTCGCAACTCCAGCCGGTATGTGCCCTCTTCGCCGTCCTCGCCTTCCTGCGCAAAACGCGGAGCCTGCCGGACGGATGAGGTGAAGTGCATGTTGCCCTTCCCCCCCCGGCCGCCGGCGCAGAGGATGAACTGTTGTCCGTCCTCGGTGAGGTCCGCGATAACCTCCGGCTCAAGCAGTTCCGGCTTGGGCTCCTCTTCCGGCTGCGCCTCGAAATTGATTTCCAATGCCTCCGCGCTGCCTGCTTTTCGAAAAACAGCCACATCCGCCTCCTCCGGGGGCGGCTTGGGTGTGGGCAGTTTCCAGACGAGCGTGCCGCAGGGAACTTTGACGATGAGCTTTTTGCCACCGCGCCCGGTTTTGCCCTTGCCCTCGCCGGGCCGACCGTCCTTGGCGTGGAGGTGCGGGGAGTAGTATTGCGCGATGAGGTTGTTAATGTCGTGGTCCGCCTGCAGGATCACGTCGCCTCCCTTGCCACCATCGCCGCCGCACGGGCCGCCCTTGGGCTTGAACGGTTCATGCGAAAAGGCGATGCAACCGTTGCCGCCCTTGCCTGCCCTGGCTTGAACCTTGACTGTGTCGACGAACATCGAGTGACGAATCCCCGTTAGCGGGGTGGCTTAAAACAAAAATGGCGAGGCCAAGTGCCCCGCCATTCGAAATTCTCCTTGCGGCTGCTTAGTTGGCAGCGGCTGCTTCTTCCTGTACCACGTTCACGCGGCGACCGTTTTTGTCGAACTGCACACGGCCATCGGTCAGGGCGAAGAGTGTCCAGTCACGACCGAGGCCGACGTTGCGGCCGGGGGTGAACTTGGTGCCGCGCTGGCGAACTAGGATGTTGCCGGCGATGACGGATTGTCCGCCAAACTTCTTCACGCCGAGACGCTTGCTTTCACTGTCGCGACCGTTGCGGGAGCTACCTTGTCCTTTCTTATGTGCCATGACTTATGCGCTAATCTTGTTGATC
>WTHH01000156.1 GCA_011523195.1 Verrucomicrobiales bacterium | reverse complement strand
CGATCGTCCTGCTCATGCTAGCCCTGCAACTGGGCCGGCTGAAACTTGGCCAAGCGCTTGGCCGCCTCACACACTCTGCTGGGTTCAAGTGGGCGAGCGGATTCCTGATCGGCTCCTCCACCATCATGGCCAATGCTGCCGGGCCGGTTTTTTCCATCTACGCGCTAGTCGAAAAAATGGCCAAGGAGACCTTCCTTGGCGTGGGCGCGCGGTGTTTCCTGTTGGTAAACCTCATCAAGCTGCCGCTGGTGGCCAACTTGGACTTGGTCAACGAGCAATCGCTAAAGGTAAATCTGCTCGTATTGCCCGGCCTCTTCGCCGGCATCTTCATCGGCCGGAAGGTCATCCAAATCATCCCACAGCACGGCTTCGAGATTCTCCTCTACGCCTTCTCCACCATCGCGGGCCTCCGACTGTTTTTTTTCTGAAGCGCTTGTGGCCAAGCGCTATTGTGCGGTCCAGCCGCCGTCTACGCTAAGCATCGCGCCGGTGGTGTAGCTGGCCGCGTCGCTCGCGAGGTAGATCGCCGCGCCCTGAATCTCCTTCAACTCGCCCCACCGCTTGAGCGCCGTCGCTCCCACGATGAATTTTTTCCCCTCCTCTGTGTCGGCGATCGGCACGTTCATCGGCGTCAAAAACGGGCCGGGACAAATCGCGTTCACCGTGATGCCACTGCCGGCCAGTTCCAGCGCCAGTGCGCGGGTTAACTGCACCGCACCACCCTTGCTGGTAGCGTATGGGGTGCGGTTCGGGATCGCAACCAGCCCAAGCGCACTGGCCATGTTGACGATGCGCCCGTAGCCGCGCTCCTTCATGTGCGGCAACACCTCCCGGCACGCGAGCCAGATGCCGTCGACGTTGATCCGCTGCACCTCGGAGAACTGCTCGTAACTCAACTCTTCGATCGGCCCGCGAGTGTTGATTCCGGCGCTGTTGATGAGGATGTCCACTTGGCCAAGCGCATCGAGCGCTACCTCCACCATCGCCTCCATATCTGCCTGACTCGAGACGTCCGCCGCAAAGCCAAGTACCTGGCAACCGTACTCCTCCGCAACCCGGGCCGCAGTCGCCTTGGCCTCGGCCTCATTGCGGCTGACCAGCATAAGGTTGGCGCCCGCGCTGGCTAAGCCGGCCGCCATCGCTTCGCCCAGCCCCTTCGACCCGCCGGTGATCACGGCGGTTCGCCCACTCAAGTCGAACAGTTTTATTCCCGGAAGCATGATTTAACAAAGATTCGCTGCCGCCGATACTGCCGCGCAAACCACTCTTGGCCAAGCGCATGCTTGGCGGTCGCTCCAGGAAAGGGTACAATCTCCCTGTCGCTTTGGGCGGCATACCAAACAACCCAACCTTAATTGCCGGTGTGGTGGAATTGGTAGACACGAGGGACTTAAAATCCCTTTCCCGCGAGGGAGTGCCGGTTCGATCCCGGCCGCCGGTACCAATCTTATTTCCCAATCCCACGGGCTGATCTGTGCCCCGATTAATCCAATAATAAGGCTGGATTAATGGGGTTTGTTTTTTGTAAAAAGGGGTAACGCATTATGGGAGTTTTTGAGATTGTGATTACGCTGGGGATGCTGGTGCTGCTGCAGGCGGTGCTAGGATTCGATAACCTGCTCTATATTTCGCTCGAGTCGCAGCGTGCGCCGGAGGCGCAGCAGTCGTCCGTTCGCAAGTGGGGTATCGGCATCGCGGTCGGCCTGCGGATTGTGCTTTTGTTTTTACTGATCAAGATGATCGAAGCGTTCCAGGCGGAATGGTTTTCGATTTCCTGGGAGGGTGTCGTCGAAGGGACATTTAATTTGCACAGTATCATCGTGCTGGTGGGCGGCGTGTTCATCCTTTACACCGCGATGAAGGAAATTTTCCACATGATCGTGGTGGAGGATTTTCAAACCGAGATCAAACGGGACGCTTCCTCAGCCAAATCTGTGGTAGCAAAGATCGTTTTCATGAATGCGGTATTTTCGTTCGATTCCATCCTGAGTGCTATCGCATTGGTGAGCGGCACCGGAGAGAAACCCGGCGAGATTAGCACCGCTGGTTTTTGGATAATGGTGGTTGCCATCCTGACCGGGGGCGCGCTGATGATCTGGCTGGCTGATGGCGTCTCAACTTTTCTTCAGAAAAACCGGATGTACGAAGTGCTCGGATTGTTCATCCTATTTGTCGTCGGCATCCTGCTGCTGACGGAAGGCGGTCACCTGTCCCACATGAAGCTCTTCGGCAGTGAGATTCACGCCATGAGCAAAACGACGTTTTACTTCGTGATCACCGTGCTGGTGCTGACTGAGGTGGTACAGACTCGCTACAAGAGAAAACTCCTCGCTGAGCAGAAACACAAGGCCTAGTAATCCCGCTTGTGGACGATTTCCTTTTCGCAGTACGGGCAGTGGTACTTGCCGGAAAGTTGTTCGTTTTTGTCTAGTTTGATGCTCTGGCCGCACTCCGAACAGTCCACAGCCTCGGGCAACGGACGTTCGCTCTCGGGAACGAGTTCGGGATTGATCGAGTTTAGGATTTCCACTGCGGCTGCCTTGGGGCTTTTCGCTCCTGTGATCGGCCGTCCGATAACGAGCCAGTTCGCTCCGGCTTTCATTGCCTCGGCCGGCGTCATCGTCCTTTTTTGATCCCCTGGATCGCTTGATTCTGGCCGGATACCGGGGGTGACAAGCTGGATTCCATCACCCAGTTCACCACGGATCAAACTGATCTCATGCGGCGAACAAACGAGCCCACGCAGCCCTGCCCCCGCTGCAAGCTTGGCCAAGCGTAATACCCTATCCTGTACGCTCTCATCGATACCCAACTCGGCCAGGTTCGCGTCGTCCATGCTTGTCAATACCGTGACGCCGAGGACCAGCGGCGGCTCGCTGCGCAGCATCGCAGCCTGCTCGTGCCCGGCACTCTCCGCCGCACCAAGCATCTCCGAACCGCCGGATGCGTGGACGGTCAGCATATCCACGCCGAGGTCAGTCGCGGACTGCACCGCCTTGGCCACGGTATTCGGGATGTCGTGAAACTTCAGATCGATAAATATTTTTGCACCCAGTCCCCGAAGCTTGCGCACCACGTCCGGGCCACCGTTGACAAACAGCTGCTTCCCGACCTTGAAAGCACCCACGACGGAAGCCAATTCCTCGGCCAATTTCAACGCCTTTTGAGTGCTCGGCACATCCAGCGCCACGATGATCGGGTTCTGCATGGCGGCAGTTTAGGCTATGCAGAAAATGTTGTCAGGCGTAATCACCCCACCGGCTTGTTTTTTCCGAGTTTGCAACCGGCCGCTTGCGGGTTAGTTTTCCTCCGCAGTGAATCCGAAATTGAACAGGCTGGTCGGTTTGGCTCTTGGCATGGCTTGGGGCATGAATCTTGCGCTTGGCCAAGCGGTGGATTTTGAGAGCCAGATCAAGCCGCTGCTGTCCGACCGATGCTTCGCCTGCCACGGGCCGGACGAGAACGCCCGCAAGGCCGATCTGCACCTTTATTCGAGGGAAGGCGCGATGCAGGTCATCACGCAGGGCAATCCGAGTGAAAGCGAGTTATTCAAGCGGCTGGTCACCACCGACCCGGACGACCTGATGCCGCCGCCGGATTCCAACCTAAGTTTGACTGCCGAGGAAAAGGATTTGATCCGGCGCTGGATCGCTGAGGGGGCGGAGTGGAAAGAGCACTGGGCGTTCGCGCCGGTGAAGCAACCGACGATCCCCAAGCCGGCAAAGGCCAATTGGGCCAAAAACGAGATCGACCACTTCACGCTGACGAAGATGACCGAAGCCAAGGTCGCTCCGTCACCCGAGGCCAATCGCGAAAAACTGATTCGTCGGTTGTCGTTTGATCTCACCGGGCTGCCGCCGTCGCTGGCCGAGATTGACCGGTTCGTGAATGACGACTCGCCCAACGCCTACGAGAAAATCGTCGACCGGCTGCTTGGGCATCCGCGCTTCGGCGAACACCTCGCGGTGCACTGGCTCGACCTCGCGCGGTACTCGGACACCTACGGCTATCAGGTCGATCGCAACCGCCACGTCTGGCCCTGGCGCGACTGGGTGATCCGCGCGTTCAACGACAACCTGCCTTACGACGATTTTCTCACGTGGCAACTCGCCGGCGACCTGTTGCCCGACCCGACCGACGACCAACGGCTGGCCACCACGTTCAACCGGCTGCATCCGCAAAAAGTCGAGGGCGGCAGTGTGCCGGAGGAATTTCGCGTCGAGTACGTCGCCGATCGGAATCACACCTTCGGCACGGCGATGCTCGGACTCACGCTCGAGTGCGCCCGTTGCCACGACCACAAATACGACCCGATCTCGCAGAAGGAGTACTACCAGTTCTTCTCGTTTTTCAACACCATCGACGAGTCCGGCCTGTACTCCTACTTCACGCCGTCCGTTCCCACGCCAACGCTACTGATGAGTAACGATGCCGCGAAGGAACAAATCGATGCCGCGAAAAAGGTCGCCGAAAACGAGGCAGCCGAACTCGAGAAAATCAGACAAGCAGCGGAAGAGTCGTTCGCCAAATGGCTCAGCGACCGCCCCGCCGAGGTCGCGCTGCCCGGACAGCTTGGTCACTATCCATTCGACGAATACAAGGATGGCAAACTGCCGAATCTGCTCAGCGATTCCAATCGGGCGTCCAGCAGTTCGAAAAACAAAATCGTCCCCGGCAAAAACGGCAACGCCTTGCAATTGCCTGGCGACGATGGCGTCAACCTGGGCGTCGGCAACTTTAAGCGCACCCAGCCGTTTTCGGTCGCGCTCTGGATGAACACGCCACACCACAAGGAGCGCACGGTCGTCTTTTCCCGCTCGAAGGCGTGGACCGATGCCGGCAGCCGCGGCTACCAAATGCTCCTCCGCGACGGTCATCTCAGCACGTCGCTGATCCACTTTTGGCCCGGCAATGCGATCAATATCCGCACCACGGCCAAGCTGACGAAAAACGAATGGCATCACGTCACCATCACCTACGACGGCTCTACCCTCGCCGCCGGATTGGCGATCTACGTCGACGGCAAACCCGCCGAGACGGAGATTCATAAGGATAACCTTTACAAGAACATCACCGGCGGTGGCAACGACCACATCGTTATCGGCCAACGGTTCCGCGACGTTGGCTTTGCCAAGGGGCTCGTTGATGACTTTCGGGTGTTTGACCGCGAACTGACCGCCGCCGAGGTCGCGCAACTGCACGACGGACAGGCCTTGGCCAAGCTGCTGGCCAAGCCGGCTAATGCGCTTGGCCAAGCGGAACGCAGCGCCCTCCGCGCCTACTATCTCGCCACCGCGAACGAGGCCCATACCAAGCAGTTGGCCAAGCTCCGTGCCGCGCGCGAAAAGGTCACCCAGTTGCTCGATGGCAAAACCGAGATCATGGTGATGGAGGAGATGAAGGTGAAACCCCGCTCGACCTTCGTGCTGAATCGCGGTGTGTACGATCAACCGGGCGAGCGCGTCGGCCCGGAGACCCCGGCTATCCTCCCGCCGTTCCCCAAGGGCGCGCCGCGCAACCGGCTTGGCCTCGCGCAGTGGCTGACTGCCGCCGACAACCCGCTGGCCTCGCGCGTGGCAGTGAACCATTTCTGGCAACTCTGCTTCGGCGAAGGCCTCGTCCGCACACCGGAGGATTTCGGCAGCCAGGGCAAGCGGCCCTCGCACCCCAAATTACTCGACTGGCTCTCGGCCGACTTCATGGCCAACGACTGGAACGTCAAGCGTCTGCTCAAGCAGATCGTCATGTCCGCCACCTACCGGCAGTCCAGCCACAACCGGCCCGCGCTTGAGTCTGCCGACCCGGAAAACCAACTGCTCGCCCGCGCGCCGCGCTATCGGCTCACGGCAGAAATGATACGCGACAACGCGCTCGACGCCAGCGGCCTGATCAGCACCCGCATGGGCGGTGGAGGCTCCAAGCCGTACGACCTCACCGAGTCCTTCAAGCCGATGGGCCACGACAATGGCGAGGGGCTTTACCGGCGCAGCGTGTACACGTTTTGGAAACGAACCGGCCCGGCCCCGGTGATGATGGCGCTCGACGCCAGCAAACGGGACGTCTGTCGGGCCAAGCGCGAGACCACCGCCACCCCACTGCAGGCGTTGGTCCTGATGAACGGCCCGCAGTTCGTCGAGGCCGCGCGCATGCTCGGCGAAGCCATGGTGCGGGAGCACGGCGACAACATTCAGTCGATCATCCGCGAGACCTTTCGCACGCTGACCAGCCGCGAGCCGTCCGGCCGCGAGGTCGCGCTGCTGAAGCAACTGTACGACGAGCAGTTGGCCCATTTTGAGAAAGACGCCAAAGCCACCGATGCATTCCTCGGCACCGGTGCCAGCCCCGAACCACGCGGCTTGGCAAAGCCTCGCGTGGCCGCCGCCGGGGTGCTTGCCAAAGCACTGATGAACTTCGACGAGGCCGTGGTGAAACGATGATTTTAAGCAAAATGAAAACGCCTTTGTGTACTGGATTTGAATCCACAGTCGGCATGAGCCGGCGCGGTTTCCTGAACTCATTCGGGATGGGGCTGGGCGGCATCGCGCTGGGCAGCCTGCTCAAGCCGGACGCGCTGCTCGGCGCGACGACCGGCCGGGGCGCGCTAGGTGCCGCGCACTTCGCGCCCAAGGCCAAGCGGGTGATTTACCTGTTCCAGAGCGGCGGCCCATCGCAGCTCGACCTGTACGATCCCAAGCCGACGTTGATCGAAAAACACGGCACCGAGCTACCGGAGGAGATTCGAAAGGGCCAACGCCTGACCGCCATGTCCGGCAATCAGGCATCGCTGCCGCTGGCCGGCTCGCCGTTCAAGTTTGTGCCCCACGGCCAGAGTGGTCTGCAGATCAGTGATGCCCTGCCACACATCTCAGGCATCGCGGACGACCTCTGCCTTGTGCGCTCGATGCATACCGAGGCGATCAACCACGGCCCGGGCGTCACGCACATGCAGACCGGTTCGCAATTCCCCGGCCGTCCGAGCATCGGCGCTTGGCTCAACTACGGCCTCGGCCGGGCTAATGACAACCTCCCGTCATTCGTCGTCATGGTCACCAAGGGCAAGGGCGGCCAGCCGCTCGTGTCGCGACTCTGGGGGAGCGGCTTTTTGCCTTCGGAAAATCAGGGCGTGCGTTTCCGCTCCGGGGCCAACCCGGTGTTGCACCTGCAAAACCCAAGCGGCATCGACCGCAAGAGCCGTCGAATGATGCTCGACCGCCTCCGCGAACTTCACGAGCTGCAGCTCGCCGGCAACCCGGACGCCGAGATCGAGTCGCGCATCGCGCAGTACGAGATGGCGTTCCGCATGCAGGCCTCCATCCCGGAAGTCACCGACATCTCCGGCGAATCAGAGCAGGTGCTCAAGATGTACGGCGACGACGTGAAAAAAGCAGGCACCTTCGCCGCCAACTGCCTGCAGGCGCGGCGACTGGCTGAGCTCGGCGTGCGGTTCATCCAACTTTCCCATTCCGGCCGGGATTAACTCGGCGGACTGCCTGGCGGACTGCGCAACCAATGCCGCGAGACCGACCAGGCCTCCGCCGCGTTGGTGAAGGACCTCAAGAATCGCGGCATGCTCGACGACACACTCGTTATCTGGGGCGGTGAATTCGGTCGCACCAACTACTGCCAGGGGACGCTGCGGAAGGACAACTTTGGTCGCGACCACCATGGCCGCTGCTTCTCATTTTGGATGGCCGGCGGCGGGGCCAAGGGCGGTACCGTCGTGGGGCGCACGGACGACTACGGCTACAACGTCGTCGAGGAGAGCGTCCACGTGCACGACTTCCACGCTACGCTGCTGCACCTGCTGGGCATCGACCACGAACGACTGACGTTCAAGTATCAGGGCCGTTACTTCCGCCTCACCGACGTCCACGGCAAAGTCATCCAAAACGCCCTCGCCTGACCGCTTGGCCAAGGTTATGCGGTGATAACCGGTGGCGGCGGCTTGGTTGCAGGTACTGGCACGCGCTTGACCTTGCGCATGAAGGGTTGGCCGTATTCGCCGGAGACCACGCGTCGGAAGTTGGACTGCAGGCTGGTCAGCGGCCAGATAATGAAAATTATGCCGGTAATCAGCCAAACGAACATCCCAAGCCAGCAAAGCAGTTGTGAACCCAACGTCGGGAGCAGATACACAAAACCGAATGTCCTCCAGAATGCCGACCCGAACGATTGACCTCTTAGCGCAAACCAGCATCCGGAAAAATACAGTGCGAAGACATCCATGATGAAACCCGTCACGAGAACTGCTGCGAAGATGGCCCCAAAAATCCCACCGACCAACATCGGCGAGAACTCCCAAATCTCAGGATGAAGAAGAACCTGAAATGCAATGTAACTGATCGGCGCGGCAAACAATGCCACGAACGGCCATAACCAAAAACGGGCCATCGCCCGAAAGTGGCCTCGTCGAAATTGTTTCTCATCCAGCGGCGTCACGAGGATTTGCTCCAGCGCACCGCACGACTTGGCATCGGAGAGGGAAGCAACCGTGTGGCGGGTCAGGTCGATCCGGAACCAGAAAGATCCCAGCCACAATGCCCCCAACCCGATTGGAACCAACGTATCCGGATCGCTGTACATACTTCCCGCAACAGTCAGAATGATCATCACCAGCCAGGTGATGATGATGAAGCCCAGCATCAACACGCGGGAGGTATGCATCGAGGCGTTTCGGTTGACCAGCCACGACACCGGGTTGCTTTCCAGATGCTCGGTCCGACGATACCTGACCGGAGCGACCGCACTGGATTCGTTGGACTGATCGACAGAAACAGAGGGTCGCACCTGTCGATCCTGCCATCGATGCGGGATGATGAGTGAGGCGAAAATCAGCAGCATCACGGACGCCGCCAACCCGCACCCGATCCAGAGCGGATACCATCCCCACACGGGAACCGCGCCAATCACCGGGGTCGCAGCTAGGTACATCGCATGCCCGGGACTGAGCAGGCTCAGCACCGGGTTCATTCCCCCAACTTCGATGAAAATCAGCGGGATGATCGTGATGCTCGACAGCAGGAAGAGCGTCCAAAAAATGGATTTCCCCGTTCGATTGCACAACGCGGAAAAAAAAATGCCGACCGAGAGCGAGAAAACGAGGATGTTCAACAGTGCCCCAACCGTTCGCCAAAACTGGGCGTTGGTCACACCGCCCATGAGCAGCGGCAGCGCGAGCACCGGCATCACCGCGAGCACCCCGTAAAAAGACCGGAGCGACCCGGTGAACATCTTGCCCAGCACTACGTCGTAGCCGCGCAGGTCAGTCAGGAAAAGCAGCCCCAGCGTGCCCTCGGCTTTTTCACGCGTCAGCGAGTCCGTGGTCGTCCAAAGGCCGGACAGCAGGCAGTAGCCGAAACAGGCCCAGCTCATGATGGCGAAGAAAATATCGCCCTGCATTCCCGCGCCACCGCCAAACTGGTTGAGGGTCGCCAGCAACAGCCACAACCCCCCAAATGCCACCGCCACGATGGCCACGATCCATCGCCACAACCATGATCCGAGGCCACGCGAGGCGACCATTAATTCCCGTTGGACGATGGGCAGACTGACCATGACACTACGAGCCCGGACTGATTGAGGCGGCAGCAGTTTTCCTGAAATTCTCGCCGAGCGCCAAGCAGGCGCGCCCCACCCAGATGGAATTATTCACAAGGCCAATCATGAACCAAAGTGCCAGGATACCCTCAAGATCAATGCCCCCACCGGCACCAGTGATCCCAATCAGCAGCATGGCGCCAAAAAAGAAAGCATACGGCAGAATGTGAATTTTCAGGATCACGATCGTCGAGCTAAACGTCGGCCGACGCATCGTCAGGCTGGCGTGCATCCCCACGAAGTACGCCGCCCATGCGTCGACACCGAACATCAGCAAACCTAAAATGTACACTGGCAAAGTCTCGTTATCTGACCGAGCCATCATGAATGGGATCAGGCAGAGCATGAAAATCACCGGCCACATAAACTGCCTTCTCAGCCGCCGCCGGATCGCCTGCGCGTAGTCCTCATATTTCAGTGGTGTGGAGAGCAGCAGTTCCATCGCGTTTTCGCCACGGTCGATTCTGAATCGATCACACACTGCGCTCGCGATCCACCACTTGAACATTACTGCAGTTACCCAAAGCGTAAATAAAAATGACTCTTCACCGTAGTTTCTAGCTCCAAAAAGGACTTCAAACCCTCCGGTGACAAGCATCATAAATGAAAACAAAAGAAGCAGAGTGATCCATACCAACACCGGGCCAAGACGTTTACGGGCGGTCAACCATTCCAACGGATTGCCATCCAACACAAGAGCCCGGCGGCGAATTTCCCTCACGCTGCTGCTTGCCTCCATGTCCACCGCCGGCCTGGCAGCCTGATCCTGCCAAGCTCGCCCGGTTTTCCACAGCGCGAAAAGCATCGACAACGCCGTCACCCCCAGCGTCATCAAAAGGGAGATAGTAAACGCCTCGCCCCTCCCCCGGCCCGCACCCACGCCGCCATCCAGAGTCAGCACAAACATCGCACCCGTGCTGTATTGAGCCGTCCACTCGACCGCCCGGCCCAAACTCCGATCGAACTCATGAAGAATGAGGACAACAATTGGAACTGCAAAGTTAAGCAAGAAAATCGCTCCGAAGGTTGCGCCGGTGGTCGCCTTGGACGACTTAAACATCGCCGAGCAGGCCAAGCCTACCGAGAGCGACAGGAACAGCGTGGAAAACATTACCCCGGTCATCCGAAGCACCAACACCGGATCCACCCCACCCATGAGAATCGGCACGACCAGCATAGGCACCGCCGCCATCAACCCCAACACGCCCTGGATAACCCCCACACTCATCTTGCCCAGCACCAACTGATAGCCGCGAAGGTTCGTGAGGAACAGCAGACCAAGCGTCCCGTTGCGCTTCTCCTCGCTCAGGCAATCCGCCGTCAGGTACACCCCTGCGATGTTGCAGAGAAAAATCATGATGCACGATACGGCGTAGAACATGTCACTCCCCGCTCGGTGCGGGGAATAGTTTTCCACTGCAACGAGGATCAGCATGTACCCCACCACCAGAAAAATCAGCAG
>WTHH01000104.1 GCA_011523195.1 Verrucomicrobiales bacterium | reverse complement strand
ACAGCAGACTTCGAATCGTCCATAGCAGGTAAATGAGTGCAGCCGCCACAAGTCCTGTTCCGATTTGTGAACGGTTTTCTGCCAAATACGGCAGAGCGAAGACCAAAAAGAGAGGCAGTGCCAATAGCCAACAGGGCCAGGAATTGACACTTCCCTTTGTCGCTTCTTTTCGTGCGATATTGCTTAGGCCGACGATGTATGCCCAGAGCGCGATACTTCCCAAGAGTACGGGAAGAGTGATTTCGCCTACAGCAATCGCCCCAGTTAGCAGATACAAAAAGAGGCGGCACAAACCCATGATTAACGGGGACCAAGCGATCTTCTTGTGAACCCAATCATACCAAAGAATACTCCCCACGAGAGCCAGAGCGCACGCTGCAGCCGGCACGTTAACCCAAACAACACAGGCTAAACCTAAAATCATTTGCCCTACGCCTAAAGTCCAAACCGCCTTAATAGAGATGGCCCCGCTGGGTATGGGACGCTCAGATCGATGTTCACGATCGAATTTCACGTCGAACGCATCGTTTAAAAACATGCCCGCCAGATAAAGCAGCGTGGTTCCAACGTTTAGCCAGACAAAACGCTGAACATCGCCCGACTCATTCAACCCGCCCCCGGCGAGCAACCAGGCTGCCAAGCAGTTTGACCACACGGTGGGTAGATTGGACGTGCGGCCAAGCAGCAGCAGTGCCTTGACTGTTCCGTAGGATGAATCGCGTTTGGGGCGCATGTCATTTCTTCGGGGCGATCCCCTGCTCTGCCAACCTGGCCAAGGTCCACTCGTACTCACCGACGAGTTGATCCACGACATCTCGCTGTTTCATTTCATCCGGCAATACCTCCCACGTATATGTCTCCATCTCGACATGGGAGCAAACGGCCGGAGTGCTGCCAAGAAATTGAATCGCTTTCTGCAATTGATCGGCAGTCGTATCGAACCGTTCCGTCGGGGCACAGTGAAGGGGCACGTGAAAATGAATACGCCATTCGCGATCGGCCGCCGTTCCCCCTTCAGAAGCCAAGCGCAACGCATCCGGCAAATCACGATAACGCCGCAGGTTTCCGTCCTCAGTTCGAGCGATGACTTGGTGGAAATAAATATCCTCCGCATACGCTTCCAACCCAGCCAACACTTCCGGCGTGGGGTGAACCTTCATCGCAGAGCTAAAGTGTAGCTTGCTTATCCGAATACCCTCCTGCACCAGTGCCCCAAGCGCCTCGGTCGCCTCCTCATATTCCACCGCCAAATGGCAGGTGTCGTAATTGATGCCCAAGCGCTTGCCCAAGCGCTTATCGCCCGGACGATCGGCTTTCATCTGGCGATAAAAATCAACCATTTCAGCGCTCGTCTCAAGGTAGCAAAGCGGCTCCGGCTCGACTCCTAAATGCAGGTCTTTGCCGGTTCGCTCGCTCAACTCATCGATGTAGTCGACCACCTCCCAAAGGTTGCGACGCATCGCTGCCACCTGCTCGCCGCTCGTGATGAATTCCTTGTACGAACAGGGCACCGTACTGACACTCCCCCCGGAATCAGCTGGCGCAATTGCCGCCAAGATATCGAATAATCGTTTGGTGTACTCAACGCGCGCGGGAGTGGTCCAATCCGGTGCGTAGACGTCCTCTTTCACGCGAGTACCGTGAAAATCCCCGTATGGGAAGCCGTTCACAGTGAATATATAGCAGCGGTTTTCCTCTAGCCAAGCGCGGAAGACATCCAGTTCATCCGCTTGGCCAAGCTGACGGGAGGCGGTGTCACCCAAACGCAGTCCAATGGCATACGGCTCATCGGGACTCACCCGATCGCGGACTCGAAGCGTGTGTTTCCTAAGCGACTGAAACGTTTCCGGCCAATCGCCTCCGCGATGAATGTTGGTGCAGTACGCGAGATGAATTCCGTGGCTCAGTCTCATGGCGCTTGGCTGAAATTCAAACGCCTTCCGGCTTCGAAAAACGCGGGCTTTGGCTCATGAATGCAATCGGATTCTGGTACGCAACCTGATCCACATACGAAGCGTTTTTGCCGCGCCTCTTCATTTCCTGCATCGCCTTGGGCACAGCCAACGGCACGCTGTTTCCCCAGTCGCAAGCACTGTTCATCCAGATCCGCTCCGTGCCATAAACCTCGAGAATATCGATCGCGCGATTGGAGGTGCACTTGGTCTCCGGGTAAAGCGTCATACCGGCCCAAAAACCGTCATCAAGCACCATGCTCACCGTGTGTTCCTCGACATGATCGATGATGCAGCGTTCCGGTTTGATTCGGCTATCAGCCTTAAGAATGTCGAGGATCAGCCGCGTTCCCTTCCGCTTGTCCTCCAGATGCGGCGTATGGACTAAAATCAACTGATCGTTGATCGCCGCGAGATCGATATGTTTTTCCAAAACAGCAACCTCGTTGCGGCTGTTTTTATTGAGCCCAATTTCCCCGATGCCCAGGACGTTTGGGCTTTTCATAAACTCGGGGATGATCGCAAGCACCTCCTCCGCCAGCCCGACGTCTTCCGATTCCTTCGGGTTGATGCAAAGCCAGGTGTAATGCGGCAGTCCAAACATCGAGGCACGACGAGGCTCGTGTTGGGTCAACTGGCAAAAGTAATCGTAAAATCCCTGCGCAGAGCTGCGATCGAAGCCTGCCCAAAACGCCGGCTCACACACCGCCTGACAGCCTGCCATGACCATCGCCTGATAATCATCCGTCGTCCGGCTGACCATGTGGCCGTGAGGTTCTATATATCTCATCGCGGCAATCAGTCGTTGCTGCCCTCGCCCGGCCAGGCACCGCAGGCCGCCTTGGTGGTGGCCACCGGTATCGGCTCATTCGTCGGGTCGCTAAATGCCAAGAGGACG
>WTHH01000411.1 GCA_011523195.1 Verrucomicrobiales bacterium | reverse complement strand
GGCCGTTGGCCACGATGGGTTGGCCGGAGGAGACAGAGACACTCAAGAATTTTTATCCCACGACCGACTTAGTTACCGGGCCGGACATCATCTTCTTTTGTGTCGCCCGGATGATTATGGCTGGGTACGAGTGGAAGGGCGACTTGCCGTTCCGCAACGTCTATTTCACCGGCATCATTCGAGACAAGAAGGGCCGGAAAATGTCCAAGAGCCTGGGAAACTCGCCTGATCCGCTCGAGCTGATCGCCAAGTATGGGGCGGATGCCCTGCGCTTTGGTACCATGCGCAGTGCGCCGCTTGGCCAAGACGTGTTGTTCGACGAAAAGGACGTCGAGCTTGGTCGGAATTTCTGCAATAAGCTGTGGAACGCCTGCCGTTTTCGCCAGATGCAGGGTGGCGAGACTGAGGGGGAGATTCGCCCGCAGTTACTGACCAGCGATGACCGCTGGATATTGCTGCGGCTTGGCCAAGCGATCAATGAAGTCACTGCTGCGTTTGAGGCGTACCGATTCACCGACGCCACCGCCACGCTCTACCGGTTTTTCTGGAGCGAATACTGCGACTGGTACATCGAGTCCTGCAAGGCGACATTCTTCGGCGAGGACGCGGATCGCAAAGCCAACGTTCTTGCGGTGGTGGACTTCGTCATGGGCAATACACTGCGCCTGTTCCATCCCTTCCTGCCGTTCATCACCGAGGAGCTGTGGCATGGTCTTGGATTCTCGAGCGACATGCCGGAAGAGCAGGGTGGGCGGACAATCATGACTGCCCGCTGGCCCAAGGCATTCGATACGGATTTTTGTGAATTGTACGGACTCGATGACACGGTCGACCGCTTGGTCGGGGCGAAGCACGAACTGGTCACGCAGGGCCGAAACCTCCGGGCGGCCTACAACATACCGTTCAACAAGAAGATCGACTACCGCTTCCAGCCAGCCGGTGAGTTGGACGAGTGCGAGGTGGAAGTCATCAGGATCCTGCTCAACGCAGAGTCGGTAGCGCTTGGTTCGGACGTGCCGAAGGGAACTCCCCGTATTGGTTCCCCGATGGGTGACCTGTTATTGCCACTCGAGGGGTTGATCGATTTTGATGCCGAGCGCGAGCGCTTGGCCAAGGAGTTGAAGAAAATCGAAAAAGAAATCGAAAAGGCCGAAGCCAAGCTGAACAATCCGAAGTTCGCGGAGCGCGCCCCGGCCGAAGTTCTCGAGGAGCAGCGCGAACGCTTGACTGAGTGGCAGGCCAAGCGCGACCAAATAAACGAGGCCCTCGGAAATCTTTCCGCCTGATGAAATCCGCCGAGAAAAAGGAAATGCAGGCAACGGCCGTCGAGGCAGCCAAGGCGGCCGGTGCGATCATGTCGCGCAACCACTTTGCCGCGAAGAAAATCAACGAGTCCACCCAGCGCGACATCAAGCTGGAGCTGGACGTGAAATGTCAGCAGAAAATTGAGTCGATGCTGACCCGGGCGCATCCGGAGGTGGCGATTCTCGGCGAGGAAGGGAACGCTGGTGATATCGAGACTGACCTGCGCTGGATCGTCGATCCCATCGACGGCACGGTGAATTACACCTACGGTATTCCGCACGCCTGTGTGTCGATTGCGCTGCAGCAGCGCTTGGCCAAGCGGAATGCTGCTCGGGATGATTTTGAAACCATCGTCGGCGTAGTGTTTGACCCGTTCACGGACGAGCTGTGGACCGCGACGAAAGGCCAGACCGCCAGACTCAATGGCCGGAAGATCAGCGTTAACGACGGCCCCTTGAAGGAAGCCATGCTTGCAATCGGTTTTGCCAAGGACAAGCCGACCATGGATTACATGATGCCGTATTTCATGAAGCTGGCCCCGAAGATTCGCAAGCCTCGGATGATGGGCTCGGCGGCACTGGCGATGACGTACGTCGCGAGTGGCCGGTTTCACGGTTACATCGAGTCAAAGATTCGACTGTGGGACGTGGCTGCCGGCGGGTTGATATTGGAATGCGCCGGCGGCGAGTTTTGGCGCATGCCCAGAAAAAAGGGCGAGCATACCTATGCCGTGATTGCCAGCAACGGCCGCATCCGAAAACAAATCGAGCGGATGTGTGGCCCGCTCGATCCGGATGGGTTGTTGAAAAAGTGATCGGTTACTGAACTGGATTTGAGTCGCCGCTGTCCTTGGCGGCGATTTGTTTTTTTGGATCCAGCAGTTTGATGTAGTCGTGCAGGATGAGCAACGTCTCGCGCAGGTGCGGGTCGAGCTTTGGTGCGTCCTCCTCATCTTCTTCCACCTCTTCCTCATTATCGACTTCCTCCTCGAGGCGGATCGGTTTTTCCTCGTCCTCAACTTCCACGCCGAGCTTGAGGTTCTTTTGGATCATCTTGATAGTCAAGTCGTAGACGGTCTCCTCCGGTTTGCCGCGAACCTTGCGTTCCTTTTTGCGGGTTTCCCGTTTTTTCTTTTCGTCGTCCTTTTCCTTCAGGCGGGTGGTTTCGTTGAGGGAGAGGGATTTGTCGAGAAGTCGCTCCTTAAGGGTCTTTATGTCCTCGAGGATGTAGGCGAAATCCTGATCATCCTTAATGCGTGCATCGGATCGAGTCGTGAGCCGCTTCACGTAATCGTTTACGCGGTTGAGCTTACGGTAGTTCAGCGGATCGGTGTGGTCTGCGGCGAGGCTGTTAGGCAGGGTGGCTTCCCCAATCTCCATGTAATCGTACGGGGTAGGCAGCACGATGTCCGGGGCGACGCCCTGCTTTTGGGTGGTGCCACCGGCGACACGGTAGAATTTTGAAATGGTCAACTTGAGCTTGCCGGGGTCCTTGATTCGCACCCAGTTGTTGAGTGGCATCACCGTTTGGACGGTGCCCTTGCCG
>WTHH01000501.1 GCA_011523195.1 Verrucomicrobiales bacterium | reverse complement strand
TCTCACCGAGATCGGGCTGTCCAGCATCGTCGCACTCAAGCTGCAACAAAACCTAAAGTGGGACGGCGAGACAATGAAAGCCAAGGGCATCCCCGAGGCCGACGCCCTCGTCCGCAAACAAAACCGGACGCGCTGGCTCTGACCCCACCGCTTGGCCAAGCGCTTGGCCTAATCCTCCGCCTTGCTGACTCGGGTAGTTAGGTCGAGCAGTGCCTGCCGGAGATCCTTGCCTTCGTGTAGCATGGCGTACACTTCGTCTATTATCGGGGTGTCGACGTTGCGTGACTGCGCGAGATTCCACGCGGAACGTGCGGTCGGGTAGCCCTCCACCGCCGAGGCGGAGTCCGCGAGGATGTCCTGCGGTTTTTCGCCTGCGCCGATCCGCAGGCCAAACTGGTAATTCCGGCTCAAGCTGGAAAAACAGGTGACCGTCAGGTCGCCCAATCCACCCAACCCTGCGAAGGTCTCCGCCCTGGCTCCGCAGGCCACGCCGAGCCGGCGAATTTCCGCGATGGCACGGGTCACCAATGCCGCCTTGGAGTTGTCGCCAAATCCCAGCCCGGCCGATGCCCCCGCAGCGATCGCAATGACGTTTTTTAGTGCACCACCCAACTCCACGCCGATCGGGTCCCCACTTGTGTACACGCGAAACGTGGGCCGATGAAAAATTTGCTGCACCGTCGCAGCCGCCTCGTCGGAATCGCTGGCCGCCACAGCCGCAGTGGGCATGTCGCGGCAAACCTCCTCGGCCAGCGTCGGTCCGGACAACGCCACCACCTTGGCCAAGGGCATCGTCTCACCGAGGACACCGCCCATCGTCAGGCCGGTGTTGAACTCAATCCCCTTGGTCACGCTGGCTGCCACGCCGTCAAACTTGGCCAAGCGCTCGCTCACACCGCGAAACGCAACCGACGGCAGCGCCAGCACAACGCACCCCGCCCCATCAATTGCCGCGTCCAACTCCGGCTCGACTGGGATGCCGGCCGGCAGTTCAACCCCGGACAGATAGCGCTCGTTACGCCCGGTGGAGGCCAGCTTGGTCAGGGCATCGGCGTCTCGCCCCCAGAGGCAAACCTCACCATCGGCCACGTGAACAAGCCGCGCCAGGGCCGTACCCCATGCCCCGGCACCAATCACTGTGGTTTTCAAATCTATGTCCCCCTTTCTTGAATCATCTGATCTCCGGTGGCCCGCAGGCGCGAACCAATCTGGACACACCGCCCTGACACTGCAAACTCATTCATCGTAAGCACAAGCCAGGCGCCCTTTGGACTGCGGTGGCAGAGTGCAGCGCGACGCCGCTTTTTGAGATTTGTCGGTTTAGCCAGTTCTCAGTGCCCGGTTTTTGAAAGTTCCGACGCCGCTTCGCTTTGCCGGTGCACTCCAAACTCACCGCTTGGCCAAGCGGTAGGACGCTTGGGTCATTTGCCGTTGTTTTTTGTTTTTCGAAGCAGCTTGGCGATCCAGTCCTCCTGTTTTTTTCCATCCACAACACGATCGATCATCTGAACGGATAACAGATTCGGATTCTCCAAGGAGAACGTCACGGTGTATTTGGACTTCGTCATGTTAATTATGACCTCGTTCATTTTCCAAGTGATCTTTTTGTCCTTTAAGTCCATCGCGCCGGTGTTCGAAAAGTAGACGTCCCCGTCGTAGCCGTAGCCGAATACCTGCAACTGACCTGTCCCGGCGTTGAGAGACATGATCTTACTGCCGGAGTTAAATCTCTTGCCGGTTTTTTTGTGGATGATCCGTGAGCTGAACTCAACCGCTGCCTTCTCCTGCAGCCAGCGGAAGTGAAACACCATGTCGATTTTCCCGCCGTCCTCGTTGCCTTGAAATCGCTCTTATGCATCCGACTCCGCCGTCCAGCTTCCGATGAATAGCCGCACCCCTTTCAAGGCTTCCTGAGCCGGTTGAGTTTTCGGCGCTTCGGCAATGGCCGTCTCTGCGGTAACAAAACTAAACATCGCCAGAACGATTATGGGGATGATTTTCGTTTTCATTTCGATCGTGGAACCGGGGAGAGACTACCGCCGTATCCGCACCTCGATAAGTAGCGGATGTCAGTCGCTGTCCTTATTCGCACCCCAAGCTTTTCGCTCGATCCCTTGCCTGAGTCGCTGGAGATTGGAGCGATGTTTCCAGACAGCCATCACGCCGAGGAAGAGGCAAATCCAAAAAAGTGGCCCGAAGCGGTTCATGTCTTCGATTGGCCAGGCGGCAGCCGCGATAGGCAGTGCCACTGCGGCGGCGATGGATGCCAGCGAGACATAGCGTGTCGCCACAAAACACAGGATCCACGATCCAAGACAGACCGCGAACGGGATCGGGGCGAGGCCTCCGATCACGCCGGCCGTGGTCGCGATCCCCTTCCCGCCCTTGAACCGAAGCCAGCAGGGAAAATTATGGCCAAGGATCGCCGCGGCACCCACCACGAGGCCAAGCGTCTCCGCCGCCGGCGCGCTCCCCTCGGGAAACAGGCACATCAATAGCCCCGGGAAAAACAGGCAGGGCAGCAGGCCCTTGAGGGCGTCAAAGATGAGGACGGCGATCCCAATGCCCGTGCCGAGATTGCGTAGGGCGTTGGTCGCGCCGATGTTGCCGCTGCCAACTTCGCGCAGATCAATGCCCTTCATCCGGCCGGCGATGAATCCGGCCGGCACCGATCCGGGCAAGTAGCCCGCTAGTCCGGCAAACAGCCAGGCAAGCACCTCCATGCGCGAAGTCTAGTGGGCGGCGATAAACGCGGCCAGCCCGTTGTGACGCAGCACGCGCGGATTGCCATCGGGCGGGCTGGGCCGTTAGGTTGGTGCGGCTTTTCGGATGGAGACACCGATGATTGACGTACAACAC
>WTHH01000491.1 GCA_011523195.1 Verrucomicrobiales bacterium | reverse complement strand
CTGCAGTACAAGGGCATGTCCCGACCAAATGGCATCGGATTCTCACCGGATCACAACACGCTTTACGTGGCCAACAGCGATGGCCGCGATCCTGTCTGGCGCGCGTTCCCAGTCGGCAAGGAAGGCAACCTCGGTGCGCCAAGAGCCTTTTTTGATTCCTCGAAAGACGATCGTGTCCCGCGTAGCGGCGGCGATGGCCTGAAAGTCGACGCCAAGGGCAACGTCTTCGCCACAGGCGCCGGCGGTGTGCTTATTCTTTCCCCCGAAGGCAAGCTGCTTGGACGACTGGTGACCGGCGAGAGCATCGCCAACGTGGGTTGGGGCAACGACGGAACGGTGCTTTACCTCACCTCGGACATGTACCTCTGCCGCATCAAGACCAAGACCAAGGGCGCCGGATTTTAAACAACGCTCTTTTCATTCCCCTGTCGGAGCCAAGCGCTTGGCCAAGCGCGACTTGACCTTGGCCAAGCGGGGATCATCGGCAAGATTGGTCCATTCGTTCGGGTCGTTTTGCAGATCGTAGAGTTCCTCCTCACCGTTGGCATAGCGGAGGTAGCGCCAGCGGGTGGTGCGGTGGGAGACGTTGCCTTTGTCGAAGGTGGTGGTCAGCACGCGGCCGGTTGCCTTGGCGGGGTCGCGCAGAAGCGGCAGAAGGGATTGGCCGTCCAAGTTTTTCGGAGGACGCAGGTCGCAGGCTTCGGCGAGTGTCGGAAACAAATCGATTAGGCCGACCGGTTGAGCGCTGCGCGAACCGCCGGGGGCGAACTGCTTGGCCAAGCGCTTGGGTGGCACAATCATGAGTGGCACCCGGGTGGAGCGCTCCCAGCCGGTCCACTTGCCCCAGTGTTCCTTTTCGCCAAGATGCCATCCGTGATCGCTCCAAAGAACAATCCAGGTATTATTCGCCGCGCCGGATTGGTCGAGGGCGGCGAGCAGGCGGCCGATCTCGTGATCCACGTAGGTCGTGCAGGCCAAGTACGCCTCCACCGCAGCCCGCCATTGCTTGTGCTTCAGAACCGTGGCGTGGCTCCCCGCGGTGACGGCCTCAATCGCCCACTTGCGCCCGACGGGACCAATGTCTTTTAAGTCGTCCTTGCGGATCGGCGGCAGTTTGCCGGGAGTAAGCTTGAAGCGCTCGAAATATTTTTGCGGCGCGAAGAGCGGGATGTGCGGGCGATAGTAACCCACGCCGAGGAAGAACGGTTTCTCGTTACCGAGGCCGCGCCTCAGCCGGTCGATGGCCCACGTCGTGATTTGCGTGTCGCCGAAATCGCTGTCCGGCACATCGAACCCGCCCCAGTCGAACGACTCGCCGTCGGCCTGATTCGGTTTGCGGTCGGATGGCATCCGGTTGATGGGCAACACCACTTCACGGCCACGACTATCCCTGAGCACATGGCTAGGGTTGTCCGTGCCTTTGCTGGGCAACTCGGCCTTGGTATAACGCACCGCGTTCTTGGGAAACGGACTCCAACGCTGGTTCAGGCCGTAATATTCCTCGAACAAATTCTTCACAGTGCCGTGCAGCATTTTGCCGGTGCCCAGCGTTTGATAACCTGCGTTTCGAAAGGCATGCGTGAGCAACACCGCCTTGGGCATCGCCTTCTCGATCCGTGTACTTTGGTTCGACCACACACCCGTGCGTGCCGGCATTAATCCGCTGAATACTGCCGCCCGCGAAGGGTTGCACGCCGGCGCCGCGCAGTGAGCGTTGGTGAACAGCACACCGCGCTTGGCCAAGCGATCCATGTTTGGCGTCAACGCCTGCGGATGCCCACCGATGCAGCCAATCCAGTCATTCAAATCATCGACTGCGATAAAAAGGACGTTCGGCTTGGGCGCAGCATGGGCATTGACTGCCAGCAAACAAACCGCGAGCGCGAAGATCCAGTTGAGAAGCCTCATCAATTCTCCTTCCACGTACGGACGTTGCGCTTGCCGTCCTTGAGTTCCTGCAAACGGCGCTTCAGGTACTCGTCGGAAAGCCGGCGGGCTTTTTCGCGGTCGGCGTCGTCGTAGTCCCAGAATTCCTGCACAACCTTTTCGGCGGCGGGATAATGGCTGCCGTCGTCGCCGACGGTCTTGCGCAGGGCGGCGAGTTCATTCTTCAATCGCTCGCGGGTCTTGGCGTAGGCGAGATCGTCGTAGACGTTGTTTAGTTCGGCGGGATCCTTTTTCAGGTCGTACAGTTCCCAGGCGGGCGGGGTCTGGTAGCCGCCGTCGTAGTTGCAGCCGTAGTAGTAGACGAGTTTGTGAGTCTTCGTGCGCATGGCCATCACGCCGGGGTTGTCGTGGTGGGCCATGTGCATCCAGTAACGGTAGTAGGCGGCCTGCTTCCAGCCCTTGGGTTCCTTGCCGGTTTCGCAAATGCTCTTGAAGGAACGGCCCTGCATGGAGACGGGCGCGGAGATGCCGGCGAAGTCGAGCATGAGCGCCGGGAAATCGACGTTCTCCACGATGGCGTCGGAGCGCACACCGGCCTTGATGACCTTGGGATAGCGCACGATGAAGGGCATGCGCATGGAGGGGTCGTAGGCCCAGCGTTTGTCCTGATAATCGTTTTCGCCGAGCCAGAAGCCCTGGTCGCCGGTGTAGATGATGACGGTGTTATCGTAGAGACCCTCGGCCTTGAGGTAGTCGAAGAGGCGCTTGAGGTTATCGTCCACGCCCTTCACGCAACGGAGGTATTTGCGAAGGTAGGCCTGATAGGCCAGGCGGGTAGTGTCGGGCTCGGAAAGCCGGGCCACGTCGTAGTCGGCGGGGAGTTCTTCGGGGAAACGTTCCTTGAGATCGACGGCGTAGGAACGGCGCGGGTTGCGTTTGCCGATGGAGGTGCCGATGTGCGGCAGGAGTTCAT
>WTHH01000423.1 GCA_011523195.1 Verrucomicrobiales bacterium | reverse complement strand
GAACATCGCCGGAGAGCGTTTGGCCAAGCGCTTGGCCGGTCAAGGAAATTGACCCCGGCCGTCTGGCTGGTTTAGTTGGGGAGGTGATTGCTCCTGAAAACTTTGCGGTGATCCTCGTGACGGCGCCCGACATCGATCTTGCCCGGCGCATGGCCAAGGCCGCGCTCGAGGCCAAGCTCGTCGCCTGCGCCAACATCGTCCCCGCCGTCGAGTCGCATTACTGGTGGGACGGCAAACTGGAAAGCAGCGACGAGGCGCTCATCGTCTTCAAAACGCGGCAGGAACACGTCCCCGAATTGGAGCGATTCAATCGCGAGTTGCATCCCTACGACACCCCGGAATTCGTGGCACTACCGCTTACAGCCGGAAGCCGCAAATACCTCGCTTGGCTGGCGGATAGCACGGAAGAACGATAATCTATATCGTTAATCTTCTCGAATTTGACCCTCGAAGTCGTCTGAATTGGCCATATCCCCCGTTTTTTGACCAGATTCGACATTTGTGGCTTGGGCCAAAATGAAGGCTTTGACGTCCCGTTCGGTCACAAAATACTTTTTGCCAATCTTTCTGGCCCGGATTTTCCCAGCTTGAATGTAGCGCGTCACCGTCCGGTACTTTAAATCAAGCATTTCTGCCACTTCATTGGCGTCAAACGCCTTGAAATCATCCACTTCAATCATCTGTCGAAAACGATTAAAAACCATATTCAACAACTATTTGTCAACAAAATACAATATAGTGCATTGAAACACTTTGGGGCTGAAATTAAGCTGAATCGCATGATGTGTCGGTGTATCGGCATTGTTCTTGTCGCATTTTCCGCTTTTGTTAGAGTCCGCCCCCTTTTGGTTCGGCCATGGAGAAAGAAATCAACCGACGACGCACGTTTGCCATCATCTCGCACCCTGACGCGGGTAAGACGACGTTGACTGAAAAGATGCTGATGTACGGCGGCGCGATTCAGTTGGCCGGCTCGGTGCGTTCGCGGAAAAACCAGCGCGCGACCACGTCCGACTGGATGGAACTGGAACGCAAGCGCGGCATCTCGGTCAGTTCAACGGTGCTGCAATTTGACTATCGCGGATACCAAATCAACCTGCTCGATACCCCGGGTCATAAGGATTTCTCGGAGGACACGTACCGGGTGCTCACGGCGGTGGACGCCGTGGTGATGGTGCTCGACGCGGCCAAGGGCATTGAGGCGCAGACGAAAAAACTGTTCGAAGTTTGCCGCCAGCGCGGTGTCCCCATTTTCACTTTCATCAACAAATGCGACCGACCGAGCAAGGGGGCGATCGAGTTGCTGGACGAAGTCGAGAGTGTGCTAAACCTGAAGCCGTTCCCCGTGAACTGGCCGATCGGCGACGGGAACGATTTCAAGGGCGTGTACGACCGGCTGAACAAGCAGGTGCACCTGTTCGAGCGAACAACCGGCGGAGCGTACATGGCTCCGGTTGAAGTCGGCGACATTTCGGATGACTTCGTGAAGGAACGCGTGCCGGAAGGCATCCTCGGAAAGGTGACGGAGGAACTGGAGATGCTCGAAATGGCCGGCGCGGAATTCGACGATGCGGAGATTCTCGCCGGTCGCACGACGCCGGTTTTTTTCGGCAGCGCGATGAACAACTTTGGCGTGGAACTGATCCTGCAGGGATTCCTCGAGCACGCACCTCCGCCCAAGGGACGCGCTTCCGGCGAAGAAATGGTCGAGCCGGACAACGACGATTTTTCTGGGTTCATTTTCAAGATTCAGGCGAACATGGATCCTAAGCACCGCGATCGCATCGCGTACATCCGGATCTGCTCCGGCAAATTTGAGCGGGACATGACCGTGTTTCACTCGCGCACCGGCAAAAAGGTGCGACTCGCAAGTTCACATCGGTTGTTTGGCAAGGAACGCGAGACGGTGAATGAGGCCTACGCGGGAGACATTATCGGCCTCGTCGGGCACTCTGATTTTGGAATCGGGGATACGCTGACCACTCGTAAGGGAATCGAGTTTCACGAGATTCCCCGGTTCACGCCAGAGAGTTTTTCGTACCTGCACAACGGGGACACCGGCAAGTTCAAGCAGTTCCGGCAGGGGCTGGATCAACTGCTGCAGGAAGGTGCCATCCAGTGCCTGAGCCTAAAGGGCAGTGCCGTGGCGGTGCCGGTTTTGGCGGCGGTCGGGCCGCTGCAGTTCGACGTCGTGCAGTTCCGACTCGAGAGTGAGTACAACGCCGTCACCCGGCTCGAACCGGCCCCGTGGCAGGTGGTACGCTGGCTGCCCGAGGAGTTTTCCGAGGAGGAGATGGACAAGCTGTCGCCGCCGACCGGTTCCCGCTTCGGCTGGGACTCGGACAAAAACCCGGTGCTGCTGTTCCCAAGCGACTGGGCCGCTAGTTACTTCGAGCAAAACAGCGACGGCCTGACCCTGGCCAAGGTGCCACCCAACCAAAAGGAGTTGTAACGACTCCGCTTGGCCAAGCGCTTGGTTGCGTCCATGTCCCAAACCACCCACATCACCCTGCTTGATGCCGCCGATATTCAGGTGCGGTTCAACGACAACGAGGTGCTCAAGTCGGCATCCCTCACGATCCGCGACGGCGACCACCTTGGGATGGTCGGTCGCAACGGCTGCGGAAAATCCACGTTCCTGAAAATACTAGCGGGGTTAACCCAGCCGGACGCGGGTGAAATCACGCGACGCACCGGCCTGGTGACCGGATATCTGCCGCAGGACATGGCGGTGGCGGCCGAAGCCACGGTGATGGATACGCTCCGCGCCGGGGCCGCACGCGCGATGCAGTTGCTCGCTGAATACGGGACGCTCGCGGCGGACTCCAGCCGGCAGTCGGATCTGGAGCAGCAGATCGCCGC
>WTHH01000204.1 GCA_011523195.1 Verrucomicrobiales bacterium | reverse complement strand
AAATAAAACAATATCAAGGGTACTTTTGTCGCCCTCAGCCATGGCTGCCGAAGTTTTCATCAGCTACGCGTCACAGAACCGCGACCGCATTCTGGACCTCGTTGAGCGGCTGCGCGGCGCCGGAGTCTCCGTGTGGATCGACCAGATGGGCATTGAGGGCGCCGCCATGTGGAGCCAGCAGATTGTTGCCGCCATCCGCGACTGCAAGGTGCTCATCCTCGCCATCTCCAAAAACTCTGCCACATCGGAGAACGTCGTCAAGGAACTGGCCCTTGCCTCCGAGGGGCGCAAGCGCATCCTGCCGGTGTTCATTGAGGAGGCCGATATCCCCGAGACCATGGCCTATCAGCTTGCCGGCATTCAGCGCGTCGAGTTTTTCGAGGGCAACGAGGAGGCAGGGCTCAAGGCGGTCATCCGCGCCCTCTCAACGCTGGACGTCGACGTCTGCAGCGATGCCACCGCTGCCGCCGGGGCAGAGGCCAGTCAGGCCGTTCGCCGCCATCACCACAACAAATCAGAGGCCAAGCGCGAGATCTCCATTTGGCTCAAGGTTGCTACTGGTGTTGTTGCTCTCGCCGTGCTGAGTCTCGCTGGGACGATTTTCATGGACAGCAGCACGGCGCCCGCGCCTGGACCGGTCGCGCTTGGCCAAGCGCAAACCAATACGGCCGAACAAACCCAGCCCTTGGCCAAGCCGGTGGCGCTGGACACGAACCGGGTGGTCGTCCTGCCATTTAAGGTGATCGGCACCGCCAACGAGACAGCCGACATGGGTTACGGTCTCGTCTCCACGCTCACTAGCAAGCTGCAGCCGCTGCAAAACCTCGTCGTCATTGCCAAGGAATCGGCGCGAAAATTCAAGGACAGCGAAAAGTCGCCGCGGGAGATTGGCCAAGCGCTGGGCGCGGGCACCATCGTGACCGGCGAAATCCAAACCGGCGGCGGGAACATTCAGGTTAACATCCAGCTCATCAACGCCAACACCGAGGCTCTTGGCTGGGGTAGCACGTTCACGAAATCGCAGGATGATTTTCTCGACATGCAAAACGAGATCGCCACGAAGCTCGCGAGCGAACTTAAGGGTGGCCTCGATGCCGCCGAGGCACAGCAGCTAGTCAAAAAAGCCACCGAAAACGCCGAAGCCCAATCCGAATACCAAGCCGGTCGCCGCGAGTGGAACAAACGCAGCAAGCAGGGATTTGAAAATGCGATCAAGCACTTCGAGCGCGCCATCGAATTGGATCCGAGTTACGCCGATCCATACGTCGGACTGGGGGACACGTACGGATTGTTGTCGATCTATAATTTTTCACCCGCCAGTGAGGCTATGCCGAAAGCGAAATCCTATGCCCGGCAGGCGTTGGAAATTAATCCGAGTTTTCCGGGCGCTTACACCTCACTTGCCTGGGTTTTGCATAAGTACGAATATGATTGGGCGGGGGCAGAGCAGAACTATCGCAAGGCAATTGAGCTGAATCCAAACCACGCAACCGCAAATCACTGGTACGGGATTTTTTTGTTCGAGACAAGGAGGGGTGAAAAGGCAGTTGAGAGAATCAAAATCGCCACGCAGTTGGCCCCGAATTCAAAGATTATTCAGCACTCCTATGCTGAAGCAAACTGGCGAATTGGTAGAGATGCCGACGCTTTGAAGGCGGCAGAGAAATCCCTCCTGATCGATCCGAATTTTCCGTTTGCGCTCAGACAGAAGCACGTCATGCTTGGAATGGGCACGCCGGAGGACTCGATCAAGCGCTTTGAGGAAGCGCTGGCCGTCTATCCCAACCAACCGGTTTTGCGTCACGGACTGTTCGACTTGTATTGGAAGGCTGGAAAAGAAAAGGAGGCCATGGAACAAGTCATCGAGTTGTTGGATCGCTACCACGATTCCTACGAAAAAGCTCGGTTCGCAGAGATCTTTTTCGTCATGGGCAAACATGAGAATGGCTATCGCTGGCTGGAGGAAGCCATCGAGGCCAGAGAATCGACCGTGCCAAGATTACCCAAAGCGAGGGAATTGAAAATGATGCATTCTGAGCCACGTTTTCGTGAGCTTTACAAAAAAAATCAATCACCCGGTTTATGCGGACAAATAAGATATGAGCGCTGAGGTTTTTATCAGTTACGCTGCGAAGGACCGAGAGCGGGTGGCGAAGCTGGTCGAGGGGCTGCAGCAAGCAGGTGTGTCGGTGTGGATCGACATGGCTGGGATCGAGGTGGCGGCGATGTGGAGCAAGGAGATCGTCAGCGCGATCCGCGAATGCAAAGTGCTGTTACTCTCGATTTCGCCGCAGTCGACTGAGTCGGAAAACGTGGTGAAGGAACTGGCGCTGGCCAGCGAACGCAAAAAGCCGATCATCCCGATCTACCTTGAACCGGCGGAGATTCCGGAGACGATGGAATACCAGTTGGCTGGCATCCAGCGTGTGGAGTTTTACGAGGGCCGCGAGGAGATCGCGCTGCAGGCGGTGATCCGAGCCTTGGCCAAGTTGGGGGTGAAGGTGGCGGACGAAGCCAGCGCGGCGGCTGCCGGGGTGCCGAACATCGCGGCCCATGGTATCAGCCACTCAAGCGCCGGCCAAATGAAAGCCAGTGAACCCGGAGCTTGGGGCAAGATCGCGGCCGCCGTGGGAGGAGTGGCGGTGTTGGCAGCTGGGATATTTTTCCTCAGCGGCAGCGGCAGCGAGACGACGATACCGCTTGGCCAAGTGGGGACGAACACGACCGAGCAGTCCAAACCCTTGGCCAAGCCGGTGACACTGGACACGAACCGCGTGGTCGTGCTGCCGTTCAAGACCATCGGCACCTCCGGCGAGACCGCCGACCTCGGCTACGGCCTGGTTTCGACGCTGACGAGCAAACTGCAGCC
>WTHH01000447.1 GCA_011523195.1 Verrucomicrobiales bacterium | reverse complement strand
GCGTTGCGGATGTGGCGTTGATTCCACGGGGTGCTTCCGTCGGCGATCCAGTCATGGCAGGTGAGCGTAACGGGGTTGGCCAGCGGCGCATTGGCACCGAGGTAAATAGCGGTGGGCTGGCCGAAGGTGGGCACGATTTCCTCCCACCATGAGTCGTAAAATTTGGTGAGGCGCGCGACGACCTTGGGGTTGTCCGCGGCGATGTTTTTCTTTTGGCCGGGATCGGCGTTGATGTCGTACAACTCCTTGCCGTTCACCAACCGCCATTGATCGGTCATCACCGAGCTTTTGCGCCACTTGATGGGATCGCGCACGCGCTGACTGTCGGTCACGAGAATACGGTCGGGCCAATTCTTCGCCTTGTTTTCAATGAGCGGACGAATATTCACACCATCGAAATTCACGCCCTTGGGCGAAGGCACACGGCAGTAATCGATGAGAGTTGGCACGACATCGACGTACGAGGTGATGGTGTCCACATCACGTCCGCTGGTGAGTCCACCCTTGGGCCAGTGAATGAAGAACGGCACGCGATGGCCGCCATCGTACTCGCTGCCCTTGCGGCCGCGCATGCCGTTGTTGTGGATGTGCGCGCCGCTGGAAGTGCCGTTGTCGGTGGTAAAAATGAAAATGGTGTTTTCGGCGAGGCCTTCCTTCTTGAGAAACGCGCGCATGGCGCCGACGTTGTCGTCGATGTTAGCGATCATGCCGAGAAAGTTGGCCACGTTGACGCCCTGTTTGGCGTAGGGCTTGGCGGATTTCTCCGGCGCATGCATCGGGCCATGCGGGGCGTTGGTGCAGAGATAAACGAAGAACGGCTTGTCGCTGTCCTTCACCTTGGTGATGAAGCGCTTAGCGTAATCAAAAAACACATCGGTGCAAAAACCCTTGGCCGGCACGGCTTTGCCGTTGTGAAAATAGGAGCCATCAAAGTAGGCGTTGTCCCAAAAATCGGGCGTCTGCCCCACGCCGCCGCCGCCGTGGCGCAGCACTTCCTGAAAGCCGCGATCCTCCGGGCGGTAAGGATAGTTGTCGCCCAGATGCCACTTGCCGAACATGCCGGTGTGATACCCACCATCACCAAGAATCCTGCCGATGGTCACCTCGTTATGGCGCAACATCGACCGGCCCATGATCGTGTGCCACACACCGGTGCGATTGGTCCAGCGTCCAGTGATCAACGCCGCCCGCGTCGGCGAACACGTCGGCGCCACGTGGTAATCCGTCAGCCGCACACTCTCCGAATGCAGCTTGTCTAGATGCGGTGTCTTGAGGATCGGATTACCATGGCACGACAAGTCGCCGTACCCCTGGTCATCGGTAATCACCAAAACCACATTCGGTTGCTTCGCTGCCGACAGGGACAAAACGAAGGCGAACAACACCACAGAAAGGCTCAATTTTCTCATAAGAATCCGTGAAGAGAAAAAAACGAATTTCACCTACGGTCAACCTTCAACGTTCGGGACTATTTGTGTTGTACCAATACCTCAAGATTCCTATTCTCCCGCAACGCTTTGGGAATGATATTTGGCTGGAATTTGTCCGGGGTGCTGCTTGGTATCGGCCGCTTGGCTTGGCTGATCGCCTGTCTTGCTGTTGCTTGGCCAAGCGCGACGGCGGCCGAGGCGGCGAAAACCACATCGATCGACTGGGCCAAGGCCCGTGAATGGTGGGCCTATCAGGCCCCGCAAAAATCCGGACTCCCCACTGTTTCAAACCGCGCTTGGCCAAGCCAGCGGATCGATCATTTCATTCTGGCCAAGCTGGACTCGAGAAATCTCGCCCCCTCTCCCAAGGCTCCGCGTCGTACCCTTGCCCGCCGACTGTATCTCGACCTGACCGGCCTGCCCCCCACCCCGTCCGAGATGGCGGCATTCCTCAGTGACGAAACCGGCGATGCCTACGAACGCCTGGTCGAGGAACTCATGCAGCGTCATGCTTTCGGAGAGCGCATGGCCAGCATGTGGCTGAACAACGTACGCTACGCCGAGGATCAGGCGCATCAGGTCGGTGCTAACACGGCGTTCTTTTACCCGAATGCCTACCGCTACCGCGAGTGGGTGATCGATGCGTTCAACAACGACGTCCCCTACAACGACTTCATCCGCAAGCAGCTCGCGGCCGATCTTTTGAAAAAATCCGCCACTGAGGATTTGCCCGCGCTGGGTTATATCGGGCTTGGACACAAGTACTACAACCGGGGACGGCTTGAGGTGAAGGCGGAGGAGTGGGCCGAACAGGTCGACACGCTGACCCGATCGCTGCTTGGCCTGACGGTGGCCTGCGCCCAATGCCACGACCACAAGTACGATGCCTTCACGCAAAAGGATTACTACGCACTCGCCGGTGTCTTCGCGAGTACCGATCTCGTCGACCGCATGGCGGACGGAAGCGAAATCAAAAAGGACACCGAGGCGGCGAAGAAACGCACCGGCACCATCCACATGGTGCGCGACAAAAAACCGCAAAACCTTCACGTGTTTCTCCGGGGCAACACAGAGGCCAAGGGCGACGTTGTGCCGCGCCGTTTTTTGCGCGTGCTTTCCGAGGGTGAACCCAAGCCATTCACCGAGGGCAGCGGCCGGCTTGAGTTGGCCGAGTCGATCGTCTCCCCGGGCAACCCCCTCACTGCGCGCGTGGTAGTCAACCGCGTCTGGTCGATGTTTTTCGGGCGCGGCCTCGTCACCACGCCGAGCAACTTCGGACTGCTCGGCGCCAAACCAAGCCACCCCGCCCTGCTGGATGATCTCGCGGTTCGGTTCATGGAAAACGGCTGGTCGATGAAACGGCTGATCCGCGAAATTGTGCTCTCCTCCACCTACCGCCAGTGCTCCGACGAGTCGGAGGCCAACAGGGCGATCGACCC
>WTHH01000136.1 GCA_011523195.1 Verrucomicrobiales bacterium | reverse complement strand
CAATACCGATGAGGGTGGACTTTGGCTCAGCCGGTTTTTCCTCAAAACTGACGATGTGCCCGTCGTCGTTGGGCTCGACCACACCGTACTTGGTCGCCTCCTCGAGGCTCCCGACGTCGTACACGCCGAGCACCGGGGCGTTGGTTTCGGCACACATCCGGCCGTAGTCGCCCAACCCCTCGCTGAACAAATTGTCCCCGGCAACCACGATCACGTCGTCCTCAACGTTTTGACTCTTCAAAACTAGGTGCAAATCTCCAATCGCCCCGAGTTTATTGGTGTCATCAGTCGAGTGATCGTTCACCACCGTCACCGGTGCAGAAAACTCGGAGGTATCATGGTTTTTCGCCCACTCCTCAAAATGCCCCGCAAACTTCTCATTGGTAACGACATAAACGTGATCGATGGCCTCGATCGGTGCGAGGCACTTGAGGACATGATCAACCATCGGCTTGCCTGCAACCGGCAAAAGTGGCTTGGGCTGATTTAACGTAAGTGGATACAGGCGAGTGGCATAGCCTGCTGCTAAAATGACCAGTTTCATCGAAGGCGAGCAGCCTAGGCACGCAAACGAGCATAGTCAATGACAGGCGTTTTACTCCATATTTTTGCCAATCAAAAAAATCAAAAAAAAATGAAACCCACCCCACGCAGGAGCGTATAGGTCATTTCATCGTACTTAACACTAAGTGCGGTGTGTTTTCATCGGGTTGGCCCTCGTTCAGTGTAAAAAACTGGGCGGGGGCCTTTTTTTCGCCGAACCGATTCTCCGCTACTTTCCTGAACGCCAATCTTTTTCCGTGTTAACTCAGTATTAAAACGTGGGGTCAATATTGCCCGGCATCCTGTTATAACAAAACTAATCCGCTCGACGAGCGTCGGGACTTCACCACAGCACTGTGCACTTGCAACCTCTCCGGGTGGGCGGCAGTTTGTGCGCGTGACTCAACTATTGTTTTTCTTGATTTCACGCTTGGCCAAGCTGGCCTTTGCCCTCTTTATTTGCGCGTTGTTCACGCCGCTTGGCCAAGCGGCCGACCTGCCGCCGCGCAGCGAGCGTTTCCCGGAACTACTCCAGCAACTCCGAGCGCACATCGAGCGAGTCGACCAACGAGCGGAAGCCCTCAAGGCGCCGGAGTTTCCGGAGGGCAAGGACTGGTTTAACTCCCCACCGCTGTCATTCAGCAAACAACTCGCCGGCAAAATTGTGGTGCTCGATTTCTGGACGTATTGTTGCATCAACTGCATCCACATTCTCCCCGACCTCGTCGAGTTGGAGGAACGCTACGCCGGGTATCCGGTGGCATTCGTCGGTGTGCACTCGGCCAAATTTGAAAACGAAAAGGTCTCCGCGAACATTCGCTACGCGGTCCTGCGCTACGAGATCGCCCATCCGGTCGTGAACGACGACGAGATGCGAATGTGGCGTCAGGTCGGCGTGCGTAGTTGGCCATCTCTCGCCGTGGTCGGCCCCAAGGGCAACCTCATGCTGCTGGTCTCCGGCGAGGGCAACAAGGAGGTGCTCGATGCCTGCATCACAGCAGCGCTCGAGTTTTACCCGAAGGAATTGTTCCGGCACGACCCGGTGCCGATGTCGCCCGAGAAGGACAAGGCCGTCGTCTCCACCCCGTTGCGCTACCCCGGCAAACTCGCCATCGATTCCAAGGCCGGGCGGCTTTACATCAGCGACTCAAACAACCACCGCATCGTCGTAACCGATCTCGACGGAAAATTCATCGAAACGATCGGCACCGGCCGAATCGGACTGGTCGACGGAACCTACGAAAAGGCCCGGTTTTTCCGGTTGCAGGGACTCGCGCTGCACGGGGACAACCTGTACGTGGCCGACGCGGAAAACCACGCCCTGCGCGTGGTCGACACCAAAACCAAGACCGTGACCACATTGGTCGGCAACGGCACACAGGGACGTGACTACAACGGCGGACGAGGTGGACGCGAACAGGTTATTAGCACCCCGTGGGACGTGTACGTCGAGGGCGGCCAGGTGTTCATCGCCATGGCCGGCACACACCAGATTTGGGCGTACAATCTTGAAAAGAAAATCGCCCACAACTTCAGCGGCAACGGCTCCGAGCAGAACCTCAACCACCCCGATCCATTTCAGGCCGCCTGGGCGCAGCCGTCCGGACTCACCGTTGGCGGGGGCGAACTGTTCATCGCGGACAGCGAGAGCAGCACCGTCCGGGCGATCAGCCTCTCGACCGGCGCGACCCGCACCATCGCCGGCGGAGAGGATGCCCGGCCCCGCAATCTGTTCGCGTTCGGAGACATTGATGGCGTCGGCGAAAAGGCCCGGATGCAGCACGTCCTCGGTGTGCAGTGGTGGGAGAAGGAAAAGAAAGTCATCGTCGCCGACACGTACAACCATCGCCTCAAGCTGCTCGACCCAAAGGCCAACGAGGTCAAACGCTGGATCGGCTCCGGCAAGCCGGGGTTGAAGGATGGCAAGGCGCTTGAGGCTCAGTTTTCCGAGCCGTCCGGTTTTGCGCTTGGCCCGGATGCGAAGACACTTTACGTCGCCGACACAAACAACCACGTCATCCGCGTAGTCGATCTCGACACACTTGAGGTTCGCACCCTCAATCTCACCGGCATCCCCTCCGCGAAGAAGCCGATCGCGCCCCGCAGCGTACGACTGGCCGACCTCCCGGGTACGCCGACCATTCGCACCAAGCCACTGCGCCTGGCCAAGAGCAAGGACGGAGCACTGACCCTAAGCCTCAAGCTGCCAGCCGATCACAAATACACCGAGGCAGCCGGAAGCCGTTGGCAGGTCATCGCGGATGAGGCGACTACGGTCACAGTCGACGAGGCCAAGGCGAGCGGCGCACTCACCGGCGACGCCACGATCTCCATCCC
>WTHH01000371.1 GCA_011523195.1 Verrucomicrobiales bacterium | reverse complement strand
GGAAAAAACAGCATGAGACTGGGCAAGGTCATCGGGCGAGTGACGCTCAGCCAGACGATTCCCGCGTTCGAGGGGGCTCGCTGGCTGGTGGTCAACCCCTACACCCGGGATCAATTTCAGAGTGGAGAGGAGCCGCCGGTGGGCATGACTCCGGAGCCGAGCCTGGTGGTGTACGATGCACTGGGCGGCGACGTCGGCCAGACGATTGGGTTCATCGAGGGACGCGAAGCGGCATCGCCGTTTTCGGAACCCACCCCGATCGACGCCATCAATGCCGCCCTGGTGGACACCGTTTTTCACCAACCGAAGAATTAAATTTAACGAAGACAAATGAAGAAAGTTTATAGCGTAAAAGACATCGACGACCTACATCGCAGCGGCGCACTGGGCAGTATTCCCGCCGATGCGGTGATCACCCCGTCGGCGCGCGATCGCCTGAATGAACTGGGCGTGCAACGAGCCAGGCGCACGGGTGCTGCCCCGGCATCGGCGTCGTCTGCGGGAGGTGGGTCGGTGGACGAACGCGGCATCGATCAGTCCGTGCGCGCCAACTCGCCCAAGGCCGACCTCGAGCGGCTGTTCAACAGTCCGGCGGTACACGAGTTGAAGGAACAGATTTGTGATGTGGGCCGCCGGCTCTGGCAACGGGCCTACGTCGATGGCAACGGTGGCAACCTCTCAATACGATTGACCGAGGACGTGGTGCTCTGCACGCCGACTCTTGTCTCGAAAGGCTTCATGAAGCCGGAGGATCTCTGTCTCGTCGACCTCGACGGCAACCAGTTGGCCGGAGTGAAAAATCGCACCAGTGAAATTTTGATGCACCTTTCGATTATGAAGGCGCAGCCCAAGGCCCGTGCTGTGTCGCACGCACACCCGCCATACGCCACCGGGTTTGCCGTGGCCGGCGTGCAGCCGCCGACCTGCATGATCCCGGAGATTGAGGTGTTTATCGGCCGCGTGCCGATAGCCCCGTACGAGACGCCGGGCACTCCGGAGATGGGGCTCAAGGTGGCCGAGTTGGTCGACAAGCACAACACGGTGTTGATGGAAAATCACGGCGTCGTCTCGTGGAGCAACACCATCGAGGATGCGTACTTCAAAATGGAGATCGTTGAGGCCTACTGCCGTACGGTCCTAGTGACCACGCAGCTTGGCGTGCAGCCCAAACAGTTTTCGCCCAAGCACTTGAAGGACCTGCTCGACATCAAGCAGAAGCTTGGTGTGCCGGACCCCCGCATCGGGCTCAAGGAATGTGAACTATGCGACAACGACGAGTGGCGCCCCGGTGTAACCTGCGCCGTGCCGGCCAAGGGTGGAGAGAGCACCTCTGCGACCGATCCCGAGGCTGAGACTGTGGTCAAGGCCGTCACCGACGAAATCCTGAATCGCCTCAAGGGCTGAGCCACCGCGCTTGGCCAAGCGCCATATGAAATCGCTCGATGCCAAGCTGGCTGCCTACAGGGGAAACCCTGCTGCGCGCGATTCGTTTGTCATCGCCGATGCCAAGGACCCGGACATGGCGTTCGGGGTTCGTGCGCTTGGCCATCGCCGATATCTTTCTTCCCAAGGTGCGCACCCAGCGCAGTTCTCGCCGGAGATTTGGTCGCGCGATGAGTTTGGCTACCGGAACCTGCCCGAGTTTCTCGATATTATCCGCGAGGTCGTGGCGCAGGGGCTGGTCGATATCATGCTCATGTCGGCCCACGTCAATGAGCAGCTCACCATCAAGGAAGGCCTGTTTCAAAACTCCCACATTACCCCGGCTGCCCGCGCCAACGACGCCACCGACGTGTGGGCCGCGCGCCACGGCAACTACCTGAGCCACCCAGCGCAGCCGTTTCGCTCGGCGAGCATCGATCACATCCAGTGCGGTCAACTGGATTGCGACCGCAGCAACGACTCTTTTCCCGGCGCGAACCTTGGCCTGTACTCCGTCACCTACCTCAACGATCTCGAGCAGGACAAGCGCACGCTCGAGGCGTTCCATGCGTTTCGCGAGGAGGCCGAGCGCAAGCGGTTCCGCTACTTCCTTGAGGTGTTCGATCCCAACGTCGACAGTGGCATCCCGCCGGAGAAATTGGGTGCGTTCATCAACGATCAGATTCTGCGCACGCTCGCCGGGATTACTAAGGCCGGACGTCCGGTTTTCCTCAAGATCGTCTACCACGGCCCGCGCTACATGGAGGAGATTTGCCAGTACGACTCCAACATGGCGGTCGGCGTGTTGGGCGGCAGCGCCGGGACGACCTACGATGCCTTTAGATTGCTGCACGATGCCAAAAAGCACGGCGCACGACTGGCGCTGTTCGGGCGCAAGATCAACAACGCCGAGCATCAGCTGGCCTTCATCGAGTTCCTCCGGTTGATCGCGGAGGACAAGATTTCACCCGAGGAAGCCGTGCACGCTTACCACGGCGTGCTGCAGGGGAAGGGGATCACGCCCAAGCTCTCACTGGAGCAGGATCTCGAGTTGACCGAGCAGTCAATGCGCTACGGCGATGAGGGCGGCAAGACCATCTTGACGATGCCGGCCAAGCGCTTGGCCAAGCGCAACACGCCTGCCGCCGCTTGGCCGACCAAGGCCAATGGCGCGCCGGACTTCGCGTTGATGACCGCCGACCAGCGTCTGACCTATCACTCCGCCCGCCTGAAGCAGTAACCAGCGCCTGGCCAAGCGCAGCGTTGTTATTTTTTCGGGATGAACTGCACCCACGAGGGGCCTTGACTGGTGGGTTGCTTATGAATTCTCTTTAACTTCCCAGTGGTGTCATCGCGCTTGTAAATATGCAGATCGTGTGAGCGCTGGCCGGCGGCGATCATCCAGCGATTGTCTGGGTTGAGATTGAAGGAGCGAGGTGTGTTTCCGGTGGCGAACTGTCCGATGC
>WTHH01000460.1 GCA_011523195.1 Verrucomicrobiales bacterium | reverse complement strand
CGCCGGAATAATACTCAACGCCACGCCTAGGTACGGAATGATGCCAAGAAGCCCCGCCATGACGCCCAGCAGGATGGCGTAGTCGAGTCCCAGCGCGAGAAAGCCAACGGTCAACAACGTCCCGACGCACATCGCCACGAGCACCTGGCTGCGAAAAAATACAATCATGCAGTCGTTGATCGAGTGCAGTACGAACACGATTTCGTCCTTTACCTTCGATTCGCGCACCGGCAGGTAGTCGGTCCAGTTTCGCTTGATGCTGCGTTTCTCTAGCAGGAAATAAAACACGTAGACTGGCACCAGGGCGAGGCCGGCGAGAAAGCCGAAAAGTGACGTCACTTTTTTCAACTGCTCCAGCAGCCAGGCGGAGATTTTGGAAACGGCACTGACGGTAATCTCCCGCGCCTTTTCATTTGTCAGGCCCACGCTTTTTGCCCACTCCTTCGAGGTCTCAAACCAGACCGTGTCGGGGGAGGCATTGGTGGAAGAGTTTGAAGTATCTGGACTCGCCAGGTTGCTGACTTTTTGCTGAAACACCTTGGCTTTCTTTGGGAATTCTGTCGTCAGCTTGGTTGCCTGGCCAATCAACGCCGGCATAATCGAGGCCACTAACCCGCCCACGAGCATCAGTGCGATGGTGAACACCAGAATGATCGCGCTCTGGCGTTGCATGCCCCGTTTTTTGTGAAACCAATCGACGAGCGGATCGAGCAGGTAGGCGACGATGCCGGCGATCGCCAGTGGTATCAGCACCGAGGACAATGTGTTGGCCACCCAGGCCACACCGAGCAGCAGAGCTGCGATGAGCGTCAGCAGGATGCCGACCGCCAACGCTGTGATCGAAGTCCAGAGGATCTTCGCCTGCTTTTCAGTTGGAGGGGGAAACGCCATCAATAATCAATCCTGCCCAAGCTCGACTGCCCTTTCGGCGGAAGCACGCACGGCATTGATGAGTGCGCTTCGCACGCCGCCCTCCTCGAGTTCGTGCACGCCCTCGATGGTTGTGCCGCCGGGGCTGCAAACCATGTCCTTGAGTTCGCCAGGATGTTTGCCGGTCTCCATCACCATCTTCGCGGCGCCAAGCATCGTCTGTGCGGCGAGCCGTGTGGCAATGTCCCGAGGCAGACCCACCGCGACTCCGCCGTCGCTTAGTGCATCGATCACGGTGTAGCCATAGGCGGGGCCGCTGCCGCTGAGGCCGGTTACGGCGTCGATTAAATTCTCCTTCACCTCGTAGGCGATACCGACGGAGGAGAGCAGTTGCTCCACCAGATCGCTGTCCTCAGCGGTGGCCGCTTGGCCAAGCGCGTAGCCGCACGCGCCTTCGCCGACCAGCGCCGGGGTGTTGGGCATCACGCGCACCACACGGGTGCGTCGGCCGCAAGCCTCATCGAGCTTGGTCAGACGCACGCCGGCGAGGATTGAAATGACGAGGTGTTCGTCGGTGAATTGGTCACGCACCGGTTCGGTGGCCTCATCGAGTTGGTGCGGTTTGAACGCCAGGAAAATGACCTTGGCCTTGGCCAGCACCTCGGAGTTGGAATCGGTCGTCTCGCAGCCAAGCGCCTGGCCAAAGGCTTCCCGCCCGGCGGCGATCGGATCACTGGCGATCATGTTTTCCGGGGCGGCCAAGCCGGCATTCACCAGGCCTTTGGCCAAGGCGGCTGCCATCTTCCCTGCACCAATGAAACCGATGGATTGTGTTTCAGTCACGGCAGATTGGGTATCAAAACCGGTGCTGGCGGTAAAGCCCTTTGGCCGAGCGATCAGCGGCCCAGTTTGGTTTTCAGCTCGGCCAACTTGTCTGCATGCTGCTTGGCCAAGCGCTCCAGTTCCGGCCAATTCTCGCTCTCGATGATGTCTTTTTTCAGCAGCGACGAGCCTATGCCAAGCGCGGCCGAGCCGGCTGTGAGGAACGACTCCATTGTGTCGAGGTTGACCCCGCCGGTGGGGATGATGCGCAGGTGCGTCAGCGGGGCGAGCAGTGCCTTGATGTAGCCCGGACCAAGCGTGTCCGCAGGGAAAATCTTGATGAAATCGGAGCCGGCCTCATGGGCTGTTTGTGCCTCGGTGGGGGTGTATGCGCCAAGCATGACCGGGCGATCGAGTGTATGAGCGGCTTTAACCAACGAAGGCTTAGTGACGGGACTGATGACGTACTTTGCCCCAGCGTCGATGGCGGCCCGGCAGGTGTCGTCATCGATCACCGTGCCGACTCCGAGCAGGATGTCGTTGCCCATCTCGCGGTCGATCTCGCGGATCGCATCGAGCGCGTTCGGGATGGTCATGGTCAGTTCCACCGCGCGAATGCCTCCGGCCACCAGTGCCTTGGTGAGCGGCAAGGCCAACTCGGTGCGAGGCACGCGTACGATGGCCACCAGCCCTTCGTCGATGATGTCGGCGCAAATGGATTCGCGTTCGTTCATTTGGATTTTTTGAACCAACCGGATGTTTGCTTCACGTTGTGCCTGATTTTCTCGATGGAGATGGTGAACGCAGCAAACTTGGGCTCGATCAACTCGATCGTGAATGGAATCTGCACACCATCCACTTCTTTGTAGTCGCGAAAAAGCACGCGGGTTTTTACTTCCATGTTCTGCATCTCGGCAGTCGATTCAACGCCGGCGACCATGCCGGTTTTGACGTCAAAAAAGAACGTGTCCGCATCGCCCTTTTTCGGGGTCATCTTTAGCGTATAAACATCCCTGCCAGCGACTTTTTGAACGCCAAGCTGCTCGATCTTGGGATAGTTCTTTTTGTAGTTCAGGTCGGCATGAAAATCGGCCTCGGTTTTTTTGTTGATCAGCTCGCGTTCCTTTTTGGGAATGACGTTGCCGTCCGGCGTCTCTGTCCAGCCCTTGTTTCCGTCAAAGACATCCCGCACAACTC
>WTHH01000351.1 GCA_011523195.1 Verrucomicrobiales bacterium | reverse complement strand
CACCAGATAGATTACCATTTATCATGGCGACCTTCAACTCAGCGGATGCCTGTGAAATTTTTCCGCGTGCAAGCGACTCGTTAATCTTGGCCAGTTTTTCCGCATCGGACTTTTTTTCCTTCTTCTCCTTCTCTTTCTTTTCCGGTTCCCGACGCGGAGTCGATCGATTGGACGATACGCCGGATCGGTTGGCCTTTGTGACGGTTGACGAGTAGGCGTCGTCCTTGAAGTTCAACTCCCTTTGTTTGCCGTTCACCGTGAGGGTGACGGTTCCGTTTTTGCGGTCGATGGTCTCGACACGGATAGCCTCCCGCTCTTCGTCCCTAGCCAACTGCAGAAACCTTGGCTTGGCGAACTTGTCGCTTGGCTTGAGCACGGCGATCGCGGCGCGCTCCACGCCATTGCGCTTGAAGATTCCAGTGAGCTTGATGTCGGTGGGCTTTTCGACTGCTGGCTTCGCAGCCGGCTTTGCCAAGCGCGGCTCGGCCGCGAGATTGAAGGCGTTGCGCTTGGTGATAGTTCGAAAGTGGTTGTCGCCTGCCAGCATTGCGCTTGGCCAAGCGATGGCCCCGATGAGCAACCATCGCAGTGTGTTTATTCTTTTTGTGTGAACCGATTCCATTCGATCGACTGCAGTGGAGGGGAATCTGCCTGAGTGTCAGGCCGGTTTCAAGTGGGCGGCCAGACGCTTGCGGCCACGGTGCAGCCAGACTTTTACGGAGCTAACCCCCTGATCCATCACCTCGGCAATCTGGTCCACCTTCATTCCCTCTGCGTAAAACAATCGCAGGGCGATAAAATGATTATTCGGGAGCAGGCGCTTGGCCTGCACCCAGATCGCCTTGTGGCTTTCGCTTTCCATCAACGTGCAAAGCGGAGTCTCGTCCGTCGCGAAGTCAAACTCCTCAACCTGCGGTTTCTGCTTGCGGTAATTGCTGATCGCCAGACGGTTGGCAATGGTGAACACCCAGGTGGCAAATGCATATTCCGGGTTGTACCGCTCGAGCTTGCGGTACGCGATTATGAATGTGTCCTGCAACAGGTCCTCGGTGAGATGATGGTTTTTGGTCTTCTCGTTGAGAAACTTGTACAGCGGTTTTTCAAAACGCCCGACCAGGTACTCGAAGGATTGAAGGCAGCCTCCCTGAGCGTCGATGGCCAGTCGGCGGTCTTCCGCCCGGACTTCCTCGCGGGTTGGCTCAGCCATGACCTCGCGCTTGACCGGCTTGGGGAAGGTGACGATCTCGGCCGGGATGACACCCCCCGGCATCGCGACGACATTTGCAGGCAGGTTGCGCTTGGCAGGCGAGGTCTTGAGCGGGGCCGTCGCGTCGATAATGGATGCGCTGTAGTTCATTGGCCCACCTCCCTTGCGACGAACTCAACCTTGTGAATCTCCAACTCGGCACTTTCCTTCGGGGACACCACCCAGATGTCGGTCAATTCCGTCCCGACCGAGGACGGGCTGAGTGACTTGTCCAACGGCACAAAGTCGCTGACCGGAACTTCAATCACGCGGGTTTTGCCTGCCTGCCCGAGCTGGTCGCCTTCCACTTTTTCCGTATACTTGCCGAAGAATCCGCCCCGGTGTTTTTTTGTGGTGATGCCGACGTAGACGGGATCCGCGGTCTTGGTCGTTAGGCGGATTCGAAACCGTGACCCTTTCTCAATCATCACCGGCGGCGAACCGCTGCTGCGTACTGAAAAGTTGGCGGCATAAATTGTTTTATTTTTGCCGATCAACAACGGGGTGGCATTCAGCCGTACTGCGTTGTTTGCATTTGGGGCAAGCCACTTGCCAAAGACGGCCTCAGGGCTGGAGAGCATCTTGCAGTTCCACTGGTTGACCGGCTCGGGCTGGCGCCTTGCGGCGAGTGCCCGGCGCTGGCTCATGGAAATGATGGTTTGGTGATCTGCCGCGACTTCGACCTGACTGCCGTCCGAGAGGCGTTCCGTGGTGACCGAGCCGCTATCGACGCTGACGACTGAGATTTCCTGAAACTTCGTCTCGATGTCGAACTGGGCGTTGCTGGTATTGATCCGCGCGGTTTCAGTGAGGACGGAAAACGGCTTGGCTCCCTCCGGCGTGCTGATCGTGGCCCAGAGGTTGCCGTATCGCAGTAGGAACGCCCGGTGACTTTCGTCCCGGATCATCCGCAGGCTCGAGCGTCCGGTGAGCATTACGTATGAGCCTTCGTTGAGTTTTAATCTTACCCAAGACCGGCTGGACAGGGTGCGAAGCTTCTCGCCTACCCTGAGCATCGCACCGGGGGCCAGTTCCGGTCGCGTGACACCATCCGCGCCGAGATGCTGGTTCGGGCCGTGAATGGCGATCACTTCCGCCGTGTGGCCTTGGTTCACGGACTGGACCGTGAATAAAAAGGAGCCGGCCAGCACAAGTATGATGGCGGCGGCGACCGCCCACTTGACCGGGCTGAAAACCGGGCGCACGACCTTGGCCGGTTCGCGATGTTGCGCCAGCCGCTCGACGTCCGCGACGACCACCGCCTGCTCGGCTACGCCGCGAAGGAAGGCCCGCGCCTCGGCGTCCTCCTTCAAAAATTGGGCCACACCCGACGCTTCAGCCGGGGACAATTCCCCGTTCAAGTGTTGCAGTAGCTGTGCCTGTTGTTCTTCGTTCAAAGCCATGGGATTGAAAAATGTCGGCTCGGCACCTGGGTGAGCTTTGTCTCGATGCAGTCCTTTAGCGCCTGGTGTAATCTGGAGAGCCGCTTGTAGATGGCGTCCAGCTTGGTGTTGAGGGATACGGCCACTTCTTCGCAGCGTTGGCCGTCGAAGTAACGCATCTTGAGCAGCTCGCGTGACTTGGCCGGTAGTTCGCTGAGACAGTCGCGCAGCGCCTGGCTTCGGCCTCCCGCTTGGCCAAGCGAT
>WTHH01000028.1 GCA_011523195.1 Verrucomicrobiales bacterium | reverse complement strand
CCTACGACACCCACAAGGTGTTCGTCGACAAACTCAGCCTCGCCAACGCCGCCCTGCCGGGACACGACGGTACATGGGTGATGCACACACCGCACCTGCTGTTTTACCCGGACAAAAACGGCGATGACATCCCGGACGGCGACCCCGAAGTGCACCTCGCCGGGTTTGGTTTTGAGGACACGCACTCAGTGGCCAACGGCATCGCGTGGGGGCCGGACGGCTGGCTGTACGGCGCACAGGGCAGCACGGTGAGTTGCCGCGTCACACGCCCCGGCATCGACCCACCCGGCGCGCCCGGTCACTACTTCGAGGGCTGCATGGTCTGGCGTTATCACCCCGACACCCGCGAGTTCGAGATTTTCGCCGAAGGCGGCGGCAACGTTTTCGGGCTGGAATTCGATGCCGCCGGGCGACTGTTCTCCGGCCACAACGGCGGCGGCACACGCGGTTTTCACTACGTGCAAAACGGCTTTTACCTCAAGCAGGGCAAAAGCCCGGGCAAGTTCGGCCCGCCAGACAACCCGTTCTCGTTTGGCGAACTGCCGATGATGCCCGGCGGCAATATCCCGCGCTTCTCGCACAATGTCATCGCAATCAACGGCAGTGCCATGCCGGACGACTGGCAGGGCAAACTGCTCGGCGCCGACCCGCTGCATCGCCACCTCGTCCTGAGCGAACGCAGCGAGCGCGGCGCGTCATTCACCACGCGCGACCTCGCTTTTCCGGTGAAGAATTCCGACGTCGCCTTCCGCCCGGTCTACATGGTCAACGCCCCGGATGGCTCGGTGTTGATTGCCGATTTTTACGAGCGCTACATCGCGCACGGCCAGCATTACCAGAGCCAGATCGACCCCACCTCCGGCCGCATTTACAGGCTCAGCGCGAAAGGCAAACAACGCGACACCTACACGCGCCTCGACAAAAAAACAGACGATCAACTCCGGCAGATTCTCGATCACCCGAACAAGTGGCACCGACAGACCGCCGTTCGGCTCCTTGGCCAACGCGCCGATGCGGCGGCTCACGTCGCGCTGCGAAAACAGATTGGAACCGAGTCTGGTCAGGAGACGCTGCACGGCCTTTGGGCGCTGCATCAGGCCGGCGGACTTGATGCCGCGTACGCCACTGAACTGCTCGCACACCCGAACCCGCACGTCCGCGCCTGGGTCGTCCGGCTGCAGGGCGATCGCCGGGAATTGTCCGCCGGTTTTTTTGAAGCCGTACGCCAACTGGCCAGGCACGAGGGTAACCCGGAAGTGCGCTCGCAAATCGCCGGCACCGCTTTCCGGCTGCCGCGAGATCAGGCGCTGCCTTTGACGGCGGAGCTACTGCAACGCACCGATGATCTCGATGATCCGTTCATCCCGCTGCAATGCTGGTGGGTACTGGAACGCCATTCTGAGAATGATCGCGCTGCGGTGCTCGCACTGTTTGACGATAAGAAATTTTTCCGCCAGCCGATGGTGGAACAGCATATCCTCGAGCGCATCATGCGACGGCTCGCCGCCCGCGGTCGGCAGGACGACCTCGCCGGTTGCGCCCGCCTACTCGCGGCTGCCCCGACGAAAGCCCACCGCGACAAATTGATGGCCGGGTTCAGCAAAGCCATCGAGGGTCAGGCGCTCCCCCTCCTGCCAGACGCATTGGCCAAGCAGCTTCGACAACTCGACAACCCGCCGTTGGTCCTGCGCGTCCGCCTGGGCGACGAGGTCGCGCTTGGCCAAGCGCTTGGCGTGATCGCCGACAGAAACAAACCGGCAAGGGAACGCATCGAGTTAATCCGGGCTGCCGGTGACGTCGACCTCATTCGATTGAAAGCCACGCTGCTTGGCCTTGTTCAATCGGAATCGGATGCCAGGGTTGTGACCGCCGCACTGCTGTTTCTCCAGCGGATCGACGATCCGGCGCTTGGCCAGACGGTGGCCGGGCGGCTGGCCGACCTGCCCGCTGCTGCGCGATCCACCGCCATCTCGTTTCTCGCCAGCCGGGCAAAATGGAGTGGCCAACTGCTGGACGCTGTCGAGTCCGGGCGCTTGGCCAAGCGCGACATCGCCGCGACCATCGTGGAAGTGCTGCTTGGCCACGGCAACAAGGTGGCCGACCGGACAAAAGCCGCCTGGCCAAGCGCCGGTCAACCGGCTGGCAACGGCACTGCTGCGGAGATCGCCCGGGTTCGCTCGGTGGTCGAGGGCCGCACCGGCAGCCCGTACCGCGGACGCGACCTCTACCTCCAACGCTGCGCCGCCTGTCACAAATTATTCCACAAGGGCGGCGACATCGGCCCCAATCTCACCGCCTACCAGCGGACCGATCTCGACACCCTGCTGCCCGCCATCCTCGACCCAAGCCGGGAGATTCGCGAGGGCTACGAGCACATGCAGGTGCAAACGAGGGACGGCCGGCGGCTCAGCGGTTTTTTGTCCGACCAGACCAACCGCCTGCTGATCCTGCGCGGCATCGACGGAAGCGACACAGTGGTCGAGCAGGCGCAGGTAAAGTCGACCCGCATCAGCCCGCGAAGCCTGATGCCGGAGAGCCTGCTCAACGGCCTGACCGACCAACAGTTGCGAGACTTTTTCGCCTACCTCCGCATCGCCCAGCCAATTCGAAATTAACCGCGCAAAAAACCCCGTGATTGCCAAGCGCTTGCCCAAGGGCGCATACTGCCGCGCGGATGAGTAAACGGTTTTACCTGACCACCGCCATCGATTACGTCAACGGCGAACCTCACCTCGGTCACGCCTACGAGAAAGTCATCACCGACATCATCGCCCGGACACATCGCAGTCTCGGGCAGGAGGTGTTTTACCTGACCGGCCTCGATGAACACGGTCAGAAGGTGCAGTCGGCGGCCAAGGCCGAGGGCAAGGATCCACAGGTGTACTGCGACGAG
>WTHH01000454.1 GCA_011523195.1 Verrucomicrobiales bacterium | reverse complement strand
GGCGTAAGTTCATAACTTTGCCAACGAACTGAAGTTCTTAATTTACGCTTCCCTTAACCCTCGCTCTCGGTATCTTTTTCGCCCATCATCCGTCTTGGCAGGATGGGGCAGGGGAGAATGGGAAAGCCCCACCCGAGCTAAGGGCTACTCGATTATCAATGGATATTGAACGAATACGCAATTTCAGCATAATTGCGCATATTGACCACGGGAAAACAACACTTTCCGACCGGTTACTTCATAAGACAGGCACCATTTCCGATCGCGAAATGGAAAACCAACTTCTCGACTCGATGGACCTCGAGAAGGAACGCGGCATCACTATCAAGGCGCATCCTGTTACGATGTATTACAATGCCAAGGACGGTCAGCGTTATGAATTGAACCTGATCGACACTCCGGGGCACGTAGATTTTGCGTACGAAGTTTCCCGCAGTCTCAGCGCCTGTGAGGGCGCACTGTTGGTGATTGATGCCGCCCAGGGAGTAGAGGCCCAGACGGTGGCGAACGTTAACCTGGCGATGAACCACAATCTCACGATTATCCCAGTCGTTAACAAGATTGATCTGCCGCACGCGGATATCCCCAACGTAAAACGTCAACTCGAGGACATTCTTGCCATCCCGGCAGAGGAGGTGGTTCTGACGAGCGCCAAGGAAGGGATTGGTACGGATGACGTGCTTGAGGCAATTACCCAGCGCATTCCTCACCCAAAACGAACTGACAAAGAGTCTCCACAGGCGCTGGTTTTCGATTCCTATTTTGATTCCTACCGTGGCGTTGTAGCTCACTTGCGTGTATTCAACGGGGAGTTCAAATCTGGCATGCATGTGAAAATGCTACATTCCAATAAAACCGTGGAGGTGAAGGAGGTCGGCAGTTTCAACCCAAAACCTTACAGTCGCCCGGTTTTGACTGCCGGCGAGACCGGATATTTCACAGCAAACATTAAGTCGCCCTCTGATGTAAAAATAGGGGACACATTGACTGATCCTAAAAAGCCAACTGAACCGCTACCCGGTTTTCAGGAAATCAAACCAATGGTTTTCAGTGGCATCTACCCAATCAACTCGGCCGACTATGAACATCTCAAGAGCAACTTGGCCAAGTTGCAACTCAACGATGCCGCTTTTTTTTATCAAGCCGAAAGCTCGGCAGCGCTTGGCTTTGGTTTTCGTTGCGGATTTCTGGGGTTGCTGCACTTGGAAATTATTCAGGAACGTCTCCGGCGCGAGTTCAACATGGACATCATCGCCACATACCCAAGTGTGATTTACAAAGTTGTCACCACTGACGGGAACGAAAGCGACATCGACAATCCAGCTTATCTTCCTGAAGCAAATCATATCTCAACCATTTCCGAACCAATGGTGGATGCCTACCTCATGTGCCCTAATGAATACATCGGTGATATGATGAATTTGACGGCTGAAAAGAGGGGAATAATACACGAAACCGAGACACTGGATTCAGGTCGGGTGATTTTGAAGGGCCGCATTCCGTTGAACGAGATTCTCATCGATTTTCATGACCGCATCAAAAGCATCACGCGAGGCTATGGCTCACTAGATTACGAACACAGCGGTTATGAGGCAGCCAAAATGGTAAAACTGGACATGCTTGTTAATAGCGAACCAGTGGATGCCTTCTCCCTGATCGTACATCGGGACAAGGCTGAACAACGGGGCAGGGCACTGGCCGAAAAACTTAAGGACGTGATCCCTCCGCAACAATTCAAAGTAGCCATACAGGCTGCTATTGGGGGGAAAGTCGTCGCTCGTTCCACAGTAAATGCGCTACGGAAAGACGTGACAGCAAAATGTTACGGTGGTGACATCACGCGAAAACGGAAACTTTTGGAAAAGCAGAAGGAAGGCAAAAAACGGATGAAATCGATTGGCTCGGTGAATATCCCTCAAAGCGCCTTCATTGAGGTGCTCAAGGCATAACCAAAATGATGTACTATATTAGATGGTTGATCTATCGGCGTTTTCGCCTAGCTGCGGAATTGCGCCACAATGCCAAGAAACTGCTTCAACACCAAAAAGACCTTCTGACTAGCGAAGGAGTCGAAGACCTCCAAAACCAGATTGACCAGCTCACAAAGGTGATGCATTCACCTTACAATCGAGAAGAACTGGACGCTGCTACCGAAAAACTTCAGCAAACAGGGAGCCACCGGCTAGTCCCATATAAGAACGCCGGCATACGCGAGAATGTGGAGGTGTGTTTGTTTGCGATTGGCATCGCTATGGGCATCCGTACATTTTTCTTCCAACCCATGGGTATACCGACCGGTTCCATGCAGCCAACTCTTTACGGGATCACTCACTCGATAATAGAACAGGGCGAGGATATCCCCGGTGTCGTTTCTGGTTTTTTTAAAAAATGGTTGAACGGAATCTCTTATTATCAATTAAAAGCCGAAGGTCATTGGAAACTTGAACATATTGAACACCAACGGTCATTTGGTCTTTTTTTTACACGTCAAAAATTGGTTTTTCAGGATCTCGATAACGGCCAGTTAATTACCAAGGATGTATCACCACCCCTAGGATCTGATGGTCAAAGTCTCCTACGCAACAATATCATCCTTACAAAACTATCGATGCTAAACAAGGCGTTTAACAACTTTACTTATCCTAAGGGAACCGACGTATTTAAGGTTCGTCGAGAAGCCGGTGACCACTTGCTTGTGAATCGTTTTACATACAACTTTAGAAAACCGAAAAGAGGTGAAATTATCGTGTTCGAGACGAAGAACATCCCCGATATGGATAATGACAAACTGTTTTACATTAAACGATTAGTTGGTCTTCCATATGAAAAATTGGACATAAAAAATCGGCATGTTTACATCAACGATAAGATGATCGATTCTACGGTCCATCCATTTG
>WTHH01000563.1 GCA_011523195.1 Verrucomicrobiales bacterium | reverse complement strand
GGCTCGGCGGTCATCCAGTCGATTATGTCGCGCATACGCCAGGGCGAGATGATCAGCCACATCGACACGATCACAATGGCATATCCCCAGACGGCAAAAATCAGTCTCCACTCCGACATCGTCTCCACTGGTTCGGAGAACATATAAATCCGCTGTGTATCGAGAATCAGCTTGGCTAGAAGCAGGAGAAACACCGCCAAACCTCGTACCGCCAGAAAATCGCGCAGGTAAATGCACGACCCTACCCCCACCGCACCGAAGCCGATGTAAAAATAGTTCTTAAGATTTACATAATCCTCCATGTCCTCGGTTTTGATATTCCAGAGGAACCATGCAGTCGAGGCAAGCATCAAAACATAACCAGGCGCATTGGCACGGGGAAAAGCCTTGAGCGCCTGGCCAACTTCTGCTGGCTTGACCAAGGTGTAGCCAGCCACCGCCACCAGAAATCCACCCAGCAACAGCGACAGGTTGGATATGCTGATGACATTGTTCTGCTCGAAAGCGATGTAAAGACACGTCCCGACAAACGCCAGCAACAGGGCGAATAGCGGCATCGTGGCCGGGGATTCCTTGGAAAATGCAGACATGTTAATTCAAAATGGCAGGATCACCGTAAAGTGTGAAGGAACCGGCGCGCTCGATTTTCAGGTCGACCAACTGCCCTCGAAACCGTTCGCCGCCGTCGAATACCACGATTCGGTTGCAGCGGGTGCGCCCCTCCATTCGCGCCTTATTTCGTCGGCTCGGACCCTCGACCAAAATCTGCATTGTCTCTCCAACCTGATTCTCATAACGCACAGCACCGATGCGATCCACCTCAGCGAGCAGCTTGGCGTGACGCTCCTCGATCAATTCCTTCGGTAACTGGACATCCATCCCCGCCGCTGGGGTGTTGCGGCGTGTGGAGTACTTGAACACAAACGCATTATCGAACTCGACCTCCCGGCATAGGGACATTGTCGCCTCGAATTCCTCCTCTGTCTCACCCGGAAAACCGACGATGATATCAGTCGTGATCCCAATGTCCGGCCGGACGGCCCTCAACTTGTCGATGATCTCCAAAAATCGCTCCCGCGTGTAGCCGCGGTGCATTCGCTTAAGCATTTCGTTGCTGCCGCTCTGCACCGGAATATGGGCGCTCTCACACAACTTGGGCAGGCGACCGTAGGCCTCCACCAAGTCGTCGCCGTAGCCCTTGGGATGCGGTGAGGTAAAACGAATTCGCTCCAATCCGTCAATCTCGTGGACTGCCTCGATCAACTGCACAAAGGCAGACTTGCCGTCCCTGTCACCGATCTCGCGGCGGCCGTAGCTCGTCACAATCTGCCCAAGCAGAGTGACCTCCTTCACGCCACGCTCCACGAGGTCTCGACATTCGCTGACGATGTCCTCGATAGAGCGACTCCGCTCACGCCCCCGCGTGTACGGCACGATGCAAAAGGTACAAAACTGGTTGCAGCCCTGCATGATGCTGACGAATGAAGTGACCGATTTTTTATCGCTCGCCCCCTCGAGCAAATGCTCGCGGATGGTGGCCTCGCTACCTTTTTCCTCCTCGGTATCGACCACGATTTCCGATCGACCGGCGAGGAGCGACTCAATGTGATCCGCGGCCCGGTGAAATTTCTGCGTGCCCACAACGAGATCCACGTCGGGCAACTTGTCGATCAACTCCCTGCCCCGGCTCTGGGCCATGCAGCCCATGAAGCCAAGCACGGCGTTTTTGTTCTTGGACCGAAGTTGGGAGGCGACGTGACTCATCTTGCCGATGGCCTTTTGCTCAGCGGCATCGCGCACACTGCAGGTGTTCAGCAATACGACGTCCGCCTTCAGCGGATCGTTCGCCATGCTGTAGCCCTTGGCCACCAACTGCGCCGCGACCGCCTCGGAGTCGCGCTCGTTCATTTGGCAACCGTATGTCTTGATGAATACGCTCGGCATTCCAAAAAGGCCGGACACCCTATGCGTCCGGAGCGGCCAGTTCAATACTTGACCAGCGCCCTCACCGGTACGTCGCCCATTTTGGCCCGGCCATCAAGAAAACCCAGTTCAATGAAGAAAACCGACTCGACCACCCGCCCCCCGGCCTTGGCCACGAGGTTGGCGGCTGCGGCGGCCGTACCGCCTGTGGCCAACAGGTCGTCTACCAGCAACACCCGATGCCCGTTCGTCACGGCGTCGGTGTGGATCGCAATGGTGTTGCTCCCGTACTCGAGGTCGTAGCTCTCCTCGTGTGTCTGCCAAGGGAGCTTCCCCTTCTTGCGGATCGGCACAAAGCCGACTCCCAACTCGCGCGCCATAGCGGCGCCAAAGATAAAACCGCGCGCATCAATTCCGGCGACCACGTTCACCGTGTCAGCAGTGTGTTCTCCAAGCAGATGGCTGATGCTGCCGTCGAGCAACCGGGCGTTACCTAGCACCGGGGTGATGTCCTTAAATTGAATTCCCTCCTGCGGAAAATCCGGCACGTTGCGGATCGCCGCCTCCAGTTCCTCCAGCGTGACGTCGTTTGAAGCCATGGCGCAGTCTCCCCGCTTGGCCAAGCGGCGTCGAGACTATTGCGGGGCTTTTTCCAACTCGTCGATCTTGTGGCGCAGCTTGGCCAAGGTCGCGTTTTGCAGTTGCCTCACCCGCTCGTGTGTCACGCCAAACTGTTTGCCAATCTCCTCAAGCGTCGCCGTCTCATTGCCGTCCAGGCCAAAACGCCGGGTAAGGATTTCCACCTTGCGGTCTGGCAGCAACCGGATCAGCGCGTGAAGCAAAGTGCTCATGTTGTTGTCGACCAATTCGCGATCAGGAATCACCGCCTCCTCATCCGGCACCAGTTCGCCAGGCGAGGTGATGGACTCGGCACTCAACGAGGCGTCCAGCGATGATGAGCACTTGGCCACACAGCGCATG
>WTHH01000229.1 GCA_011523195.1 Verrucomicrobiales bacterium | reverse complement strand
AAACCATTCGGGGCTTGCAACCATTGTGCACTAGCAACATTGGAATGTTTTCGAGATAACTCCTCAAGGACCTGTAGAGCAAGAACTCTCGTATAAATTTGCCGTTCAGAATTATCCATAACATCCAACAATGCCTCAAGGAGCTGTCCGGGAGCAGGCTGTTGAAGAGAATCGGGGTGACTAGCCAGTGATATTTGGTAGAGCTGACAAACAAGATTAATTCCCTCTTCCCCACAGGGCAGATCTCCATTTTTCAGTGTGCCATTTTGAAGCAAATATGTAAGGTGATCCGCCAATTCGATGTTTTTCAATTTACCAATGTCACCCTTCCACGGCTCCGGTTTACCGTAGGTAATCTTAAAAATGCGCCCGGTGTATTTGCGGGTGTTGCGGGTATGATGACATTCGCCTGTGTCGGAAAAGTCACTTACGAACACCCCACCATCCGGCCCATAGGCGAGAGTCACCCCGACGAACCACGGGTCGGCAGATCGCACCACGTCCGGGGCATGGCTGGCGGCATAACCGCTGTCCCTGCGTGTCAGCCTGTCGTGATTAATGCGGCGGCCGTGGATGTTGTTCATGAACACATCCCCCCGGTATTCATCCGGCCAGTTGTCGCCGAGATAGACCATCGTGCCGCAGTGCGCGTGGCCGCCGCCGACCAGATCCTCCTCAGGAGTGCCGATGCCTGCGCGGATGGTTTTCGTGTTCGAAAAATGCAGGTGATCCGCAATCGTCTCGATGCGTTCATAGGCATACCTGCTCGTGGGCCGATTGCGGCCCGGCGCATAAAACGCGCCCTGAATGACGTGGAACAAGTGCGGGTTGACGCAGTTGCAGATGAAGGCGTGGCCGTAATCGTTCCAGTCGATGCCCCACGGGTTCGTCGTGCCCACCGCGAACGACTCCCATTTGTGACGCACGGGATGATACCGCCACACGCCGCCCTCAAGCCGGCGGCGTTCCTCCTTCGGCGTGCCCGGTTTTCCCGGCAGCGACCAGTTGGTGACACCGTGCGTGCCGTACAACCATCCGTCCGGCCCCCAGGCGAATCCATTGGCGATGTTGTGGGCGTTGGCGTGCGTGCCAAACCCATCCAGCAGCACCTTCGGTTCGCCATCCGGCACACCGTCGTAATCCTCGTCCGGGATGAAATAAAAGTTGGGAATCGACATCACCCACGCCCCGCCGAACCCCACCTCGATGCCGCTCACGTAATCGAGTTTGTCGTAAAACACGATCCGCTCATCGTGCCGTCCGTCCCCGTCGATGTCCTCGAGGATGATAATACGATCGTTTTTGCCCGCTTTTTTGTCCGGGTAATTCTTCGCCTCCGCCACCCACAGTCGTCCACGGTCATCGATACAAAAACCAATCGGCTGTGTGATCGTCGGTTCACCGGCAAAGAGCGTGACGTTGAACCCCTCCGGCACCTGCATCGTGCGCGCCGCCTCCTCCGGGACCAACGGCTTTTCCACCACCGGCTGTACGCGCTTCTTCACCGCATGCGCCGAGGCGCAAAACAAAAGAACGATGAAGCACCTGATCAACATGCCGGGAGTGTAGGCGGAATACTACGGCAGTTTCAACCAGACTGAATTCGCGAGAGCCAACTCGAGCAGCAGCAGTGCCAGTCCCGCGATCACGAAGAAATGAAACAGTTCGTCGTAGTGAAAATAGCGTTCGACCTCGACCTCGGTTTTTTCCATCGAGTCGATCTGCTCGTAAATCTTGCGCAGTCTACTGGTTGTGTCGGCCCGAAAATATTCGCCGCCGGTTTGCTTCGCGATTTTCTGCAACGTCTCCTCGTCGATGTTAACCTCCACGTTGCGGTAACGCTTTCGGTTAAACACATCCGTGTACGGCATGGGGGCCACGCCGCGCGTGCCGACGCCGATGGCGTACACCTTCACGCCGAGCAGTTCCGCCGCCTCGGCCGCCGTCAACGGATTGACGCTGCCGGAGTTGTTTTGGCCATCCGTCATAAGGATAACGATGCGGCTTTCCGAGTCCAGATCCCGCAGCCGGTTCAACCCGGCGCTGATCGCGGAGCCAATTGCGGTTCCATCCTCAATCGCCTCGCTGCCGGCCTCCAGTCGCTCGAGATTTGCCAACAGAAAATCGTGGTCGAGCGTGAGCGGCGCCGCGATGTACGCCCGCCCCGCAAACGCCACCAGCCCGATCCGGTCCGCCGGCCTGTCCTCGACGAATCCCTTCAGCACCTCCTTGGCCACCGTCGCCCGGTTTACCCGTTGCCCATTTTGGTCAAAATCCTCAGCCAACATACTGCCGGACAGGTCAAACGCGACCACGATATCGATGCCGCTCGCCTTGATTTTCTCCGTGCCCTCACCCCATTGCGGACGCGCCATGCCAATGACGAAAAGCAGCAGCGCAGTCCAGCGCAACAGGCCAAGCAGCAGCCCTGATCGCGGCTTGGCCAGGCCGGTGATGCCCCGCACCAGTTGCACCGACGAAAACATCAGCGACGCCCGCCCGCCTAGCCAACGGCGCCGCACCCAGCCGATCAACGGAAATAGGATCAGCAGCAGCAACCACCATGGACTCTCCAGCCTCATCGTTCGCCGCCCTCCCCCTCGCCCAGTCGCGGCTGGGTTTCGCCAACCAGGCGGCTGGCGGCCTCGTGCAATCGACGCAACTCGGTCTCCGGTGGCTCCGCCTTAGCGAACTTCACCATGTCGCACTCACCGAGAAACTCACGAAGCAGCTCCTTGTGATCGTTCACCAGTCGATTGCTCGACTGCAGTTCAAACAAAAACTCCTCCGTCGTGCGATCCGGTGCGTGCAGGTTGAATCGGCCCTCGAGATAGACCCGGACGATCAACGACACCTCGGTGCAAAACTGTTCCGCGTCGTGGATCAGGCCAAGCGCATCCTGCAGCCGTCTCCACGCGATGACATGCGGCGGAGGCGCGGGTGGCGGAGCCTGCTCTCCTGCGCGCTTGGCCAAGTGCCGCCTCACAAGCCAGGCGGTCACCCCGATTATTGTGAGCAGAGCCAGTGCCCCAAGCAGCCAGTACACCCACTCGTTACCGCTGGGGATATCGACGGCACCCTTGATATCCCGGATGTCAACAACCTCACCGGTCGCCGCCGCATTGGTGGCGTCCGCCGGGTCCGGCAAAACCAATGCCGTGGAGTTGGTGTTGGTCGTGGGCATCAGGCGGCGAGGTGCCGGCGCTTCATTCGCATTTCAAAAAAATGTTCCAGCGCCGTCGCGTACGGCTGGTCGGTGCGCAGTTGGATCGAGTCGATGCCGGAGACGCGAAACAGTTTCACCAGTTCCTCCTGCGCATTGGCCTGCCGCTGGGCGTACGCCTCGCGCCGCCGCGTGTCCCCGGTGTTAATCTCCACAATCTGCCCGGTCTCGGCATCCTGCAGCACTACCCAGCCGACGTTTGGCAACTCCAGTTCCCGTGGGTCGGTCACCTGCACCGCCACCACATCGTGTCGCCGGTTCGCCTGCCGCAGTGCCGTGGCTGAGGTCTGCGCGAGTGTCTCCGACATGACGACGTGCCGCCGCAGATGGGCGTCCATCAGTTGGCGGGTGGGATTGGTTTGCCCGAGAAAATCCGACACGCAAACCGTGATTGCCTTTCGCGGCACAACGCGCCCGAGAAACTCCAGCGCGCCGTTCAGGTCGGTTCCCCGGTTTTCCGGCTCGAAAAACAAAATCTCACGAATGACGCGCAGCACGTGAAAACGCCCTTTGCGGGGCGGCATGTATTTCTCGACCTTGTCGGTAAACAGAATCAGCCCCACCTTGTCGTTATTGCGGATGGCGGAAAACGCCAGCACTGAGGCCAATTCAGCCGCGACCTCGCGCTTGGTTTGCTCGACCGAGCCGAAAAAGCCGGACCCGCTCAGGTCGACCAGCAGCATTAGCGTCAGCTCGCGTTCCTCGGAGTACACCTTTACGAACGGCTGATTCATCCGGGCGGTCACGTTCCAGTCGATGGATCGAATCTCGTCGCCGGGCGTGTACTCGCGCACCTCCTCGAAGTGCAGCCCCTGCCCCTTGAACGCGCTGTGGTACTGCCCGGCCAGCGTCTCGGTCACGAGACGCTTGGTGCGCAGCTCAATCTGCCTGATTTTCTTGAGAATCTCCTTCGGGATCATGGCGACACAATCGCGGCGGAGGTTTTAACCGATTTTTCGGCGGGTGTGTAGTCTGCGCTTGGCCAAGCGGGCAATAATGCCGGCCAACCCCAGCACAAGGCAGCTCCAGCCGAACACATCCCCGTGCCGGTTGTAGAACGAGCGGCCAAGCGCTTGGCCAAGCGGAATCTCGAACACAGCGAATCCGGCTCCGTAAATGTCCCCGTTTTCCTCCCCAAAAAAACGGCGCACCCGGCCGAACCGATCCACCCAGCACGACAGGCCGTTGTTGCAACTCCGCACCATCGGCACCCGGTTCTCGATGCAGCGAAACACCGCGTTGGCCGCGTGCTGCCACTGGGCTGGCCCCTCTCCAAACCAGCCGTCGTTGGTCAGGTTGACGAGCAGCGTCGTCCCGGGCAAAACATGCTCCCGCACCCCGTGCGGAAACGCGTCCTCATAACAGATCACAGGCGCCATCGACGTTTTCCCTTCCCCCACAGGAAACTGAACAGCCTCCGTGCCCGCGGAAAAACTGGCACCAATCGGGGAAAGATATTTCATGAACGGCACGGCCTTTTCAAAGGGGATATACTCGCCGAACATTACAAGCCGGCGTTTCCGGTAAACCACCGGCGCGCTGTCATCCACCGGCACGAACGCCGCGCTGTTGTAAAACCGATCCTCCCCGGTGTCGGCATCCCGCTCGAAGTCATCAATGCCAAGGATCAACGGCGTGTTCGCCTCCTGCATCAGACGCTTCACGCGCGGCCAGTTTTCCTGTGTCACCGGAGCGCTGGACTCCGGCCAGATCAACACGTCCGGTTTGGAGACCAGCGCCAACTCGGAAAGCTCGAGCACCTTGCCCATCCGCTCCTCCTTGTTGCCGGATTCCCAGATCAATCGCTGCGGAATGCTCGGCTGCACCACCGCCACCCGAAACGGCTCGCTTATTTTTACGATCACGTCCAACCGCAAAAAACCGAACGTGCACACACACACGAGAACGATGCAGGGTGCAGCCAGGTCGGTCATCCATGCCCAGGGATTCGCCGTAGCCCGGCGGATTTTCAGAATCGCAAAAAACACGCTGACCGAAAACCAGACGATCAAAAACGAGACCCCGTAAACGCCGGTGAACGCGGCAATCTGAATCAGCGGGTTGTTTTCAAACTGAGTGACGCCCAGCAAATTCCACGGGTAACCACCGAGCGCCCGGGCCTGAAACATCTCAATCCCCACCCAGATCGCAGCGGCAAACAGGCCAAAGCAAAACCGCTTGATCCACGGCCAGTTTTGATTCGCCAAACCGCAGCGAAACCAGACACCACAAAGCCAGGCCCATGCCGCCGAGAACAGCGCCGCGTAAACGCTCAATGCCAGCCAGCCGCCGATCGCACCGCCCGTGTGCGGGATGTTCAATAGAAACCGCAGCGAGACCAATCGAAAGACCAGTGCCGCCAAAAAGGCCAAGCCGAACAGTCGCCACCCTTCCCTGCCGGACACCACGGCCAGCAAACAGCCCGGCACCAGCCAGGCGAACACCGACCAGCGCGGCTCGGGATACGCCAGCGCCCAGGCCAGTCCCACCAGCATCGCCAACAGCCACCTCGCCTGGCCAAGTTTTTTGATCGCACTCAGATACGCAATATTGCCCGAGCCCCCGCGGCGAGTCGAGCGCACGGCTTTTGGCTTGCGAAGTCGCCACCCTCCCGTCACCGTTTCGCGCATGAAACCTCTTGCTGGTTTGCTGAAAAAAATCCTCGTTATGGCCGTGGCGACAACCGCCATGACGGCACCCGTCTTCGCCAAGAAAATCAGCGTCCTCTACGTTGATGGACAGAACAACCACAACTGGGCCGCGATGACACCGTTCATGAAGGCGCAGATGGAAAAGACCGGATTGTTCAAGGTGGACGTCGTCACCTCGCCGCCGCGCGCACCGCGCCCGCCGCGCAACCTTAGCCCTGAGCAAAAGGACAAGGCCGCACAGGCAGCCGAGGAGATTCGCAAAAAATTTCAGGCCAAATGGGATGCCTTCCGCCCAGCCTTCAAGAAATACGACGTGGTAGTGAGCAATTATAACGGCGAAGACTGGCCCAAGCCAGTGCAGACTGCCTTCGAGAAATACATGAAAAAGGGCGGTCGATTCATCGTCGTCCACGCTGCCAACAACTCCTTCCCGAATTGGCTGGAGTACAACAGGATGATCGGCCTCGGAGGCTGGGGCGGGCGCACCGAGAAACACGGCCCCTACGTCTATTACGATGACGCAGGCAAGGTCGTTCGCAACACCCAACCGGGACGCGGCGGCAGCCACGGCCCACAGCACGCCTTCAAGATCATCACGCGCGATACCGAGCACCCCGTCACCAAGGGCATGCCCAAGGAATGGCTGCACGCACAGGACGAACTGTACGACTCCCTCCGCGGCCCGGCCGAAAGCATGGACATCCTCGCCACCGCCTACAGCAACAAGAGCAAGCGCCACGAGCCGATGATGATGATCATCAAGTACGGCAAGGGCCTCATCTTTCACACGCCGATGGGGCACGAGAATGGCAAGTCACTCCAGTGCGTCGGCTTTATTGCCACGATGAACCGTGCCGCCGAGTGGCTCGCCACCGGCAAGGTCACCCAGGTGCTGCCGAAAAACTTCCCGACAGCAACCCAAGTTTCATTGGCCAAGTAATTTAACATGAGCGACAACGCAAACCCAACCGCCACCCTCGTCACATCCAAGGGCGAGATGAAAATCGAACTCTGGCCCAACGTTGCCCCCGGCACTGTGGAAAACTTCACCAAACTGGCCAACGACGGCTTTTACGACGGCACCTGTTTTCATCGAATCATGGCAGGGTTCATGATCCAGGGCGGTGACCCACAAACCAAGGACGAGACGCTCGAGGATCTCTGGGGAACCGGCGGCCCCGGCCACACGATCAAGGCCGAGTTCAACGACCGTCCCCACGTGCGAGGCGTCATCTCCATGGCCCGCTCCGCCAGCCCGGACTCCGCCGGCAGCCAGTTTTTCGTCTGCCTCGACAACGCCAGTTTTCTCGACGGCCAATACACGGCATTCGGCGCCCTGAGCGACGGCGACGACACGCTCGGCGCAATCGGCGCCACCCCCGTCGGCCCCAGCAACAGCGGCGAAAACAGCAAGCCCCAGGAGCGCGTCGAGGTCACCAGCATCCGCGTGGCCTGACGTTTGGCCAAGCGCAGCATGCCCGTGGCGTGAGTGAACCAGTCGATACCGAGACCTTGGCCAAGCTTCTCATCACCATGGGATGTCCCGAGGCCAAGTCCGGCGAAATGGCACAGCAATTGGCCAAGCGCTCCGGACAGTTGGCCAAAGAACGAAATCAAAGCCAGTCGGAAGCCATGGCCTACCTGCTTGGCCTCATGAAACAAGGCTGGGCCGCAAAGCAAAACACCGATGCCGATTGACAACCCGGACATACAGCCCTGGCCACTAAAGGACAGTGAGATCGCGGCCGACTTCAAGATTTTCAAGGTACGCTCAGACCAACGCACCTCACCACGTACCGGCGATAATCACAGCTTTTTCGTGATCGAGTCCGTGGACTGGTGCAACGTAGTCGCCCTGACCGCAAACGATGAACTGGTGATGGTCGAGCAGTACCGGCAGGGAACCAACCTGATCGAGCTTGAACTGCCGGGAGGCATGATCGACCCCGGAGAAACCCCTGCGGAAACTGCCCCCCGCGAACTGCGGGAGGAAACCGGCTACGCCGGCGATGCCCCCGAGCCGGTCGGCTTCGTCTACGCCAACCCGGCGATCATGAACAACAAGGTGCATACCGTCATGATTCGGAACGCCCAATTGAAACATGACACCAACCTCGATGACGGCGAGGACGTCGCCGCCAGACTCGTCCCAATGGCGAACATCCCCGGCCTGATCGCCGACGGCACGATCAGCCACTCGCTGATGGTCGCAGCCTTGTACCGGTTTCAGCTTTGGAACGCCGCGCGCTAACTGCCGCGCACCTCGTTTTTCTTCTGCTCAAGTTCCTCCTCAAGCACCTTGCGTTCGCTGGCCAGTTGCTTGGTTAACTGCTCAATCTGATCGAACTCACCCGCTGCCTCGGCTTTGGCAATCTCGCCGTTCAGGAACAGTTCCTTGTCCGCGATCTTCGCCTCGTAAACCTTGCTGAGCTCAGACAGCTTGGCCTTCTGCTCTTCCGTCAACTCCTGCGTCGGAGATTCCTTCTCCAGCCGCTCCATCGCCAATTCAAATGCTGATTTCATCGTAAATTATTTTTGGGTCCGGACAAACACCACGCCATCCTCGACCTTGGTTTGAAAACACTCCACCGTGGCCCGCTTGTTCGTCGTACACCTGCCTGTCTTCAGGTCAAAAGGCCAGCCGTGCAGCGGGCAATACACCTTTCCGTCCTCGACGAACCCTTCCCCCAGTGGTCCAGCCACGTGGGGACAGACCCCGTCGATGGCCAGCACCCCGTCGCCGTCGCGGAACAGGCCCACCTCGCGGTCGCCCACCGTACGCTGAATCCCGGCATCATCCCGAAGTTCATCGAATGCGGCCACCTTCACATATTCGTCACTCATCGGTGTCGCCTTCCGCTCCGCCCTTGATGCGGTTTTTACGCCACGGCATGTCGGGGAACTTGCCGGGCAGCTTGAACGACTCCGCCTTCGGCTTGGCCATTTGCAGTTCCCCCTCCGCCTCCGGTGCGGTCGCAGCCCCCGGCTGTTTCCACGAGGCGATTTTCGACTGCAGTCCGTGATGCTCTGCCGCCTCCTTGTTGCCGGTTTTCACGTAAAACAAAGACAGGTTTGTGTGAACCATTTGGTCGTTCGGCCTCAGTTTTTCCGCTTTGTGCCCCTCCTCAATTGCCAGATCAAACTGCTCCAGTCGGCAGAGCGCCATGCCGAGCGACATCCGGGCATCAAAGTGATTTTCATCCACCGCAAGAATGGTCTCAAACCCACTCGCCGCCGCCTCGTAGTCCCCCTGACTAAACGCGAAGGTCGCATCGTCAAACTTTTCCTGTAACTCGTCCATGAAGCCAAACGCTTGGCCAAGCTAGCCAGCCGATAGGATTTCAGCAAGCGCGCTTGGCCAAACGACAAAAAAAGCCCCGGCAAGATGCCGGGGCTTGGGAAATCTGAATGGTCTATTTTTTGACCTTGGCGATGTGCTTGGCCGGGTCCATGGTGAACCCACCGAGGCAGTTGCCGCAGCAGAATCCGATCACGAATTTCTTGCCGGCATCAACATCCTTGTCCTGAAAGATGCACTTCTTGTTGTCGGAACCCTTGAGCTTGGCAACGTGCTTGGCCGGATCCTTGGTGAAGTTGCCCAGGCAGTTGTTGCAGCAGAAGTTAATCGTATACAGCTTGGTCGGATCGATGTCCTTGCCGCTCACCGGGCATTTCTTGTTGAACGACACCTGCTTGACCTCTTCCTTCTTTTCCTCCTTCGGTTCGACCTTGGCGAGTTTGAAGCCAAGGTTTACGTCGACATTAGGCAGCGCCTTTTTCAACTCGGCCGCACCCTTCTCGGTGATGCCGCTCTGCCAGCCGTAGACCTTGCGCAGGAACTTCATGTTCTTGAGGCTGGCCAAGCCGGCGTCGGTGACCTTCGTGTTGTAGAGGTTAATCGACATGAGGTTGATCAACCCCTCGATATTCTTCAACGCGGCATCGTCCACCGCCGTGCCAGCGAGGCTGAGCTTGGTCAACCGTTTGCTGTTTTTGATCGTGGCCACGCCGGCGCCGGTGACCTTCGTGTTGGACAGGTCCAGTTCGCTCAGGTTGGCGATGTCCGCCAGCGGGGCGATGTGCTTGTCCTCCACGTTTTTGCCGATCAACCGGAAGTTCGCATAAATCAACTGCGTATCCTGCGCCAGAGCCATCACCAGCGGGGCGGCAGCCTGATCGCCGATGCCTTCGCCCGAGCTGAGCTTGGCAATGGCGGCCTTCTCGGCGTCGGACACCTCAGCTGCCTTGATGTCGGGAACCGGCAGGCGGCTCGCAGCGGCTTTGGCCTCGGCGCGTTCCCTCTCGCTGAGAAGCACGAGGCCTTCCGGCCACTTGGCTCCCTCATCGATCCATGCCTTGATCCCGTCGATCTGTTCCTTGCTCAACGGATCGCCCTTGGGCGGCATGATGTCCTCATGGTCAGCCGGGAGGATGATCCGTTTGAACAATTCGCTCTCGCCGGATTTGCCGGGTTCGATCACGGAGGCAGCAGCCTTCAGTGAATCCAGGCGAAGATCGCCCTTTTGTTTCTTCGAGCCGTGACAATCGATGCAGCGCGCCTCGAATACCGACTGAACCGATTTGGCAAAATCCACCTCGGCGCGCAGCCCGTTCAGGCCAAGCGCACCCAAAGTCATGATAAGTGCAATTGATTTTCTCATCGTCAAAGTGAGTCCGGAGGAATTATTCCCGCGAGGCTTGTGCTTGGCAACCGGAAAATCGCTTCTGGCCAGGCGTCAGTAGGTGCGTCGCAGGTGCGATGGCAGGATGTTCAACTCCGCCCGATACTTGGCAACGGTACGGCGGGCGATCTTAACGCCCTTTTCCTTGAAGGTCTTCACCAGTTCCTCGTCGGAGAGCGGCTTGGTCGGGTCCTCCCTCTTGACGAGGTCGTTGAGCATCTCCTTGACGCTGGTGTTCGCTAGGCTCGAGCCGTCCTTGGAAGCCAGCCCGGCGGTGAAGAAGTATTTCATCTCCAGCACCCCATGCGGGGTCTCGATGTACTTGCCGGAGACCGCGCGGCTGACCGTGGTCTCGTGGACACCCACCGCCTCAGCCACCTGCGACATGGTCATCGGTCGGAGCTGGGACGCCCCGTGATCCATGAACTCCGCCTGCCGGGTGAGAATCTCATTGGCAATGTTGACGATGGTCGACTGCCGTTGATGGATGCTTTTGATCAAAAATTTACCGGAGCGAATTTTGTCCCGGATGTAGTCACGCACCTCGCTGGACGTCGCCGCCTGTGCCATCAGGTCCTTGTAGGCGTTGCTGATGCGGAGCCTCGGAACGTGCTCGTGGTTGGATGTCACTTTCCATTCGCCATCGTCGCCGCGCCGGATGAACACTTCCGGCACCACGTACTGCTCCGTGTCCGGCAGGTACTCACGGCCCGGCTT
>WTHH01000275.1 GCA_011523195.1 Verrucomicrobiales bacterium | reverse complement strand
GGGTGTTTTTCCTCCGCCGCAAGTGCCTCCTTTAGCAGCGGGATCGACTGCTTCATTTCGGCGTGAAATTTGGCCAGCTCGGAGTCTTTCTTGAGCAACTCCCGAAGTTGTTCTTCATCGAACGCACTCGCCTCACCGAGCATCATGGCGACCAGCCGTGCCTCGACCTGATCACGGAAGTCTGTTGAAGGGTTGTCGCTGGAGTCACTCATGGATGTATCCGGATCGTTTCAACAAGGCCGCCAGTTTCTTGAGTGACTTGTGCAGGATGTAACCCACGTTCGTCACCGTGAGGCCCGTGCGCTCGCTCATTTCCTTGTAGGAGAGTCCGTCCTCAAATCGCAGCCTGACCAATTGCTGACTCCGGTCATCCAATTCCTCGACGCAGGCTCGCGTCTGGGCCACCGCCTCCATCCGCACCATCCGCTCGTCCGGTGCTGGCGTGGGCGGTTTGTCCGCGCCGGGAGTTTCCTCCGGCAAAAAACCAACCGGCACCACCTTCTTCCGTTCACGGTGATGGGTCATGGCAAGGTTGAATACCGTCCGGTACAACCACGGCCGAGGCAGCCCCACTTCGGTGTAGGAGGCATGCAGACGCACAAACGCCTCCTGCACAATCTCCTGAGCCTGTTCCCCGTCCTGCACCATCTTCATGGCATACGCGAGCAGCGGTGATTCGCATTGGCGAAACACCTCCTCGATCGGCTCCTTTTCCGGAGTGCCCTTGGTTTGCTCGTCGTCCATCGAGTTGGGAGGACCCTGCGATGCGTTCGCGTTGGCCAGTCCCTTTGACTGACCTTTCGAGCCTCTCTTGAATACTCTTAATCCCACGACGCGATTCGCTTGGTTTTCTTAGCTGTTAACTGAAAAGAATTTCGCCGACACAGACCGGCAGTTTGAAATTCCTGACCGATTTAACCCCGAAAAGTTCAAAAAGTTGGTGGTAAAAACCATGGTTTGGCCAAGCGCACTCGATGTTGTTCCATTGTTTCTCATCATCATCAATTCCCGTCGAGGATGCGTGCCTTGCGAATCATCTCCTCAAGTTGCGCCGGTCTTGGGTCGGTCCCGTACACGCTCGCCAACCCGGCCATCAATCCCTGCAAATCCGCCAACTGCACCCCCTCCGAGTACGGGTTCCTCGCCAACCACTCCGCGAACGTCGCCGACACACTCGCCAGTTTCATCGCAGGACTCGACTGCTCCAGCGGCAACGCCGCCTCTTCATACGCCAGACTCCATTCCAGCTCCGTGTACTCTCTCGTGAACGGCTTCTTGTATCTCACCCTCACCACTCCCAGCGGACCTTCCCCTCCCTCATCCACCTGCACCACGTACATCGCGTTCCCCGACTCCGCCGCACTGATCTCCGCTGCATCCACTTTGTTGTTCCGAAAATCCTCCTTCTTTAACTGATGCCGCAGATAGCCCACCTGGCGGTACACTCTCACCCGCTTCTCGTTCCACTCCACCTGCACTTTCACGTCCGACGCCGCCACTTGAAATGCCCCCAGCAACTTCTTTTCAAACTCGTCCACCACCTGGCTCGGTTGATTCAAAAAGCCGTATCGCCCGTCCCCGTTCCTCGCCAGCACTTCCAGCAGGTTGTCGTTGTACCCCTCCCAGCCTATCCCGAAACAGTCCAGAGCGATTCCCTGCTTCCGGTTCGCCTCAACCGTCTCACGCAACTTGTACGGATTCACGTTGCCCATGTTTGCCGCACCGTCAGTCAACAGGATCACTCGGTTGTTTCCGCCCTTCACAAAATGTTTCCTCGCCGTCTTGTACGCCTGGGCCAGGGCATTCTCGATGTGCGTTCCACCCTGCGGCCTCCAACCGGTTGATGCGTTCAAAAACGCCTGCCCCTGCCCGCCCCGCATTCCATCGATCCGCACGCTCGGTGTCCGGGAGAATGTGATCAGGCTCACCCGATCGTTCGGCGTCAGTTTTCGTGCCAGCACGGTCAACGCCTGAGTCACAATCCTCTCGCGGTCCTCTCGCTCCATCGAGCCGGAGTTGTCCAGCAGACAAACCAGATTCACCGCTCTTCCCGGTTGACGCCCCAGCGCAGCGGTCTTCACCGAAAAACGAATGATGTCCCGGTCATGCGTGAACGGCGACCGCGCCCGTTCCCAATTGAAGGCCACCGGCTCGCCGGCCCGTGGCATCGGGTCGCGATACTCCAGCGCGTTGAGAAACTCCTCGCTGCGCACGTCGCTGGGCTGCGGCAGCTTGTTCGACTGCAGACTGGCAAAGGCGGTCTTGAACGACACGTCGCTCACGTTCAGCGAAAAGGTCGAGAACGCATTCTCCGCTGTCACTGTCTCCGGCTTCGGCGTGTACACCACCGACGGCTCAACCGGCTTGGCTGGCGAAGGTGGTTCTTCGCTGGTTAAATCAACATCACGCTTTGCCTCCAACTTAGCGTTATGTTGCTCAAGGATTTTCTCTCTCTCCAGAAGAGACCGATTCATCTCCCGGAGCTTTTTATCTGAATCGGGTTTTGGCTTGGCCAAGCGCTTGGCCAAGTTGGCCGGTTTTTTCGCTTCCGGCATCGCACTATCCTTACCGGATTCAACAGATTCCCGTAGCTCACTCAACCGCCCCTCAACGCGCCTAAGCGCATCCCTAGTCGTGACCAATGCATCCAGTTCCTCCAGCACGGTTTCATTTTCACCAGCCAAGTCCAAAGTGCGTCGAGTGGATGACGATGAGCGGCCAAGAACCGTCACACCTTGTCCGCCCTTGGATATGTTTTTCGTTTCATCAGCCAACTCCCGGTTCGCCCGAAACATACGGCCATTAATCGGCAGGTCCCCCAGCATCGGCACCTCGGCCTGGCCTTCCTCTTCAATCTCTTCATTTTCGTCACTTGGCTTCCGAGCATAGTCGTCCAAGGCTAAGTTCGCTTTTAAGTCCGCCTTTAGTT
>WTHH01000172.1 GCA_011523195.1 Verrucomicrobiales bacterium | reverse complement strand
CATGATAGCACCGGGCTGGATTCCTGTGGAGCGCCACGAGAAGGATCCGCAGGAGTTGAAGGATGGCTACTTAGCCAGTATCCCGATGCAGCGTTGGGGTGTGCCGGAGGACTTGACCGGCACGATCATTTACCTGGCCAGCGAGGCATCGTCCTTCATCACGGCGCAGAACATCCACGTCAACGGCGGCACGACCGTGCACTGATTTTTTCAAAAACAAAGCAACCTAAATTATCATGATCAAAAAACTGACATACATCGCAGGCGCCATGGCGCTCGTCCTAACGGTCGGCTGTGGCGGCGGCGGAGAAGAGGCCATCAATACATCCGGCGGCGGAGAAACTGAAGCGAAGCCCAAAACCAAGCACAAGATTGCCTATGTGACCAATGGCATTGACCCGTTTTGGGATCTGTGTGCGGCCGGCGTGCGTCAAGCCGAGAACGAACTGGGTGGCGTGGAGTGCGAGGTGCATTTTCCGCCCAAGGGCCTGGCTGACCAGAAGAGCATTCTGGAGACGCTCTTGGCCAAGGGAATCAAGGGCATAGCCGTGAGCCCGATTGATGCGGACGGGCAAACCAAGTTTTTGAATGAAGTGGCCGCGCAGACCAAGTTGATCACGCACGATGCCGACGCGCCGAAAAGCGACCGCTTGGTTTACATTGGCACCGACAACTACAAGGCCGGTCGTGCGCTTGGCCAATTGGTGAAGGAAGCCATCCCGGATGGCGGCGAGGTGGCTATTTTTGTGGGTCGCTTGGAGCAGTTGAATGCTCGGCAGCGTCGGCAGGGTGTCATTGACGAACTGCTTGATCGCCCAAGCCAAGCGCTTGGCCAGATCAAGTTCGACGAGGTGGCCAAGGTATTCAAGGGAGAGAAGTACACGATCGTCGACACACGCACGGACAACTTCGTGATGGACGCCGCCAAGTCGAACGCCGAGGACGCAATCACCAAGTACGAAAATCTGGCCTGCATGGTAGGCCTGTTCGCTTACAACCCACCGCGGTGTCTGCAGGCGATCAAAGAGGCCGGCAAGCTTGGCCAAATCAAGGTCTGCGGATTCGATGAGGACGATGCGCTGCTGCAGGCGATCAAGGATGGGCATGCTCACGGTACGATCAGCCAGCAACCGTGGAAATACGGCTATGAGTCCGTGCGCATGTTGAAGAGCATTCTCGACGGTGATGATTCCGCGATTCCCGCGAGCAAGTTTATCGACGTCGGCTACAAGTCGGTGACTGCAAAAAACATCGATGAATTTTGGACCGAGAAACGGGAGATGGCTGCGTTGGGCGCGAAAAAGGATTAATGCCGGACGCCCAACCACTGCTGAAAATCTCCGCAATCGGAAAGCAGTTTCCCGGGGTTCGGGCACTGCACGATGTCGACCTCACCTTGAATCAGGGTGAGGTTTTGTCCTTGGTGGGCGAGAACGGTGCCGGCAAAAGCACTATGATGAAGATTCTCGCCGGTGTGCACACGCCGGATGAGGGCACCATTGAACTGGACGGCCGGGCGGTTCAAATCGGGTCAGTTCGAGAAGCTCAGAAGCATGGCATTGCGCTGATCCATCAGGAACTGAACCTGTCGGATAATCTCGATATTGCGGCGAATATTTTTCTGGGTAATGAACCACACAAGTTCGGAGTGCTGGATCGTAAACGGATTCACGAGGAGTCGGCCGGATACCTGAAGCGTGTTGGGCTGGGTTTCCCGACCGACACGCTTGTGGCCGACTTGACGATCGGGCATCAGCAGTTGGTCGAAATCTCCAAGGCGCTTTCGGTGGATGCCCGGATCATCATCATGGACGAGCCGACCTCGAGCTTGTCACAAAAGGAATCGGAGAACCTGTTCGAAGTGATCCGGGATTTGAAATCACAGGGGATCGCCATCATTTACATTTCCCATCGACTTGGGGAGGTCATGGAATTGTCCGATCGCGTGGCGGTGTTGCGCGATGGTGAGAATGCCGGCGAGTTGGTCGGCGATGAAATCACTCACGATGCCATGGTGAAGCTTATGGTCGGTCGGGACTTGTCCCAATTTTACAATCGCACCGCCACGCCCCCCGGCGAAGTGGTGCTCGAGTTGGATAGGCTACGAACGCCGGTTCATCCCGGGGACGAGATCTCGTTCAGCGTTCGCAGTGGCGAGATCGTCGGCATTGCCGGATTGGTGGGCGCTGGCCGAACGGAGCTGCTGCAAACGATCTTTGGCGTGACGCCGGCTGTCGGTGGCACAATGAAACTCGAGGGCAGGGAGCTGAATCCCAAAACATCGATGGAAGCGATCGACTCCGGGGTGGTTTTGGCCCCGGAAGATCGCAAGCGCCATGGCCTTGTGCTGGAGATGAGTGTTCGTGAAAACACCAGCCTTGCTCGGCTCCGGCAGGATCAAAAAGTGGGCATGATCGATTTTCGTGGTGAAGCCGAGTTGGCGGAAAAGACGATCAAAAAAATGAACGTCAAGACCCCGCATGCGGAGCAGATCGTCCAATACCTATCCGGGGGCAACCAACAAAAGGTGGTGCTCGGCAAGTGGCTGGCGATGAATCCGCGCCTTTTGCTGCTCGACGAGCCGACGCGTGGAATCGACATCGGGTCCAAGCAGGAAATTTACAGGCTCATGGAAGAGTTGGCGGCAAGCGGGGTGGCCGTGCTGTTTGTTTCCAGTGAAATGGAGGAAGTGCTGGGGATGGCTGATCGCGCCCTGATAATGCACGAGGGGGCGATCACGGGGGAGTTGTCCCGCGACCAACTCAGCGAAGAAGCGATCATACAACTGGCAACCGGCAATCAGGCTGCGGCATAAAAGTATCATGAACAAAAACACGCTCGGAATTTTAGGCCTGTTTATTTTGATCTTCGGGATCACTTGGGCGAGCAACGAAAATTTTGCCAACGGCTACAACATGACCAACCTGGTGAAGTGGTCGAGCCTGTACGCCAT
>WTHH01000550.1 GCA_011523195.1 Verrucomicrobiales bacterium | reverse complement strand
GCTGTCAACCAAAAGCACATCTCCGACATCCACCTCATCTATCAATGCCGGGTAATTGATGTCCACCGCGGGGATGTTCCCATCCGGTGCGGCTTCCGCAGACTGGGTGAGATCGATCAACTGGCCCTTGGCCAACCCGACCGGGGTGTCGACATGGCCAGTCCGAACTTCCGGCCCCTTAATGTCCAACAGGAGCGACACCCCAACACCTTCCGCCTCGGAGGCTTCACGGACTGCGGCAACGGCTTTCAGCGTCCAGTCATGTGACGCGTGCGCCATGTTGATGCGGCAAACATCAACCCCCTTTCGGATCATGCGCCGCAATACATCCACATCGACCGTTTCCGGCCCGATGGTGAAAATCACCTTTGTGAACCGGGGTAAGGGAGGGCTCTTCATGCCTTGTAAATTAGGCATGTCTAGTTATTTCAGCGACTTAATCTGGACGTTGCGGAAGGAAACCGCATCCCCGTGCCCCGCAAATCCAAAGAATCCAGACTTGCGAAGGCGTCCCTTGAATTTGTTGATGTCGTACATCGGTTTTTCAACATTTGCCAAGTCAGCCGTAAGTATCCGCGTGCCGTTCATCTCGACGGTGATCGTGGAACCCGCAACCGTGACTTGCTGGAAATTCCAGTCACCAACCGGACGTTGATAACCGCGCTTGGCTGCCACCATGCCGTAGGCGGAGGCATGGTACTGCGCCGGGTGAAGTTTAGCATATTTCTTAGCGGTGTCATCCAGCACCTGCAATTCACACATACCCACGTAAGCTGTGTCGCCGCTGCCGGGATAGCGGATGGCCAAGCCATTGTTGCCGCCCGGCGGCACCTTGTACTCGAATCGGACAGAAAAGTCGGACAACTCCTTGTCGTAGTAAATCGTGCCACCGCTGCCCTTTTTGCATTGGATAGTTCCATCATTCACGACGTAGTTGTCCACTGGACCACCCCATCCCTTAAAATTCTTCCCGTTGAAAACTGTTTTAAAACCGTCGTTCCCTTTTGAGGCCAAAAGTTTGTTACCCTCCTCCGTTCCGATCTCACGGATGAACACATTGCGCCAACGAATCTCCCCTCCATGTGTCTGCAATTGGATTGGCCCGGTGCGAGGCAATGGCCCCTTGCGATTGAAATAATTCTCGAGTCTCGCGTGGTCCACAACAAGCTTGCCGTTCAGCCAAATTGAAACACGCTCACCAACCATGACGATTCGGAATGCGTTCCACTCACCGAACGGGTTGTCGGCCAACACGACAGGATCCTTACCAGGAGCACCCTTGCTGTTATTCCACAAGCCACCGGACCCCTTGTCGGCGCCGATGTTCCACTTGCCTCCCTCTTTGGTGTAATCCCAAATTTGAACCTGTGGAATTCCCCTCAGATAAATTCCGCTGTCGGCCTTGGCCACCGTCTTGTAATCGACGAGCAACTCAAAATCACCGTAGTTTTTCTCGGTGGTGAGGTACATGCCGTGGCCGTCGTTGACCAATTCCTCACCATCCACGGACCAGTGTTTCGCAATATCCTTGAGGCTCGCAGCCTTCTTTTCCGCGAATTTCTCCGGCGAGAGGGCCATCCACTTGGCCGGATCTTCGGTCTTGAGCCCCCACCAACCAGACAAATCCTTTCCATTGAATAACGCAGTGAACCCCTTGGGAGGCTTGCCGACTTCGGCAGACGATTGGGCGACGAACAACACCGCAGCCAGGGCTGCGGTACGGGTGATCCATTTGATTGATTTCATTTGGCGTAAAACAGGTGGGGAGATTCTAACGGCCCTGCGATGTGTCACCAGCTAAAACTTGGCCAAGCTTTAACGCGTCACTTTGCGAACGATCTTGCCGTCAGCGGTCATGGTGATTTCCTTCAATCCTGCCGGTAGAGATGTCCTCGTGGTTTTACCGCTTGGCCAACGAACTTCAATTGCACTCGGGGGCTGTGGCATGGCCAAGACCTTGACCAAGCCGTCCTGAGATCCGTAGCCGCTACCCATCTGCCACTCTCGCCACGTGCCATAAACAACGGATGGCGGGCTTCCGAAAAGCAAACGCGCAGCCGAGCCGACGGCATCCGGATTGGCCTTGCCTCCCCGTAGACGCACCCGCAACCCCGGCTTGGCTTTGTTATTTCGAAACAAACGGGTCTGCCCGCCGCTTTGCGTCACCACCAGGTCCAGACGACCGTCTGCATCGTAATCCGCGAGGGCGCAAGCGCGCTGATCTCCGTAAATCGTAACCCCAGATTCCTGCCCCTTCATCGGGGAAAAATTCGCCTGTCCAAGCCCACGCAACCACAACCCGCGGCCGGCATCGAGCCGATCATCGTCGGTCGGAAACGCGGCATAGTTTTGCGCCAAAAAAAGGTCGTCGATGCCGTCTCCATTGAGATCGCCCACGGTCACGCCAAATGCCGGAGCCAGTTGCGCCTCCGGGTGGAGCGGCTTAGCCTCGAAGCCCTCTTTTCGGTTTAGGAATACCACAGACTGTAGCAATACGGCGGTGACTGACTGCGGCGGAGCCGGATGGTAGTCGACCAGTTTCAACACTCCCGACGAAGCAAACTCGCGATGAGTTTGGAACACGCCCCGCAGTTGCGGGTAGCCCTTGAAAATCGAAAAGAGATCCTGAGTCGGGAGGTAGGCCGAAGAAACATCATCCCAAAGTCCCAGCATCAGTGAAGTCGGCACGCTGGACTCGGAATAATTAAAATATAAGCGAGGCGGATTGAGCACATCGGGGCGAAGTGCCGAGTTTAGCCCCCAGTTGGTTGCCACGATATCCATCAACCCGTCCCCGTTGAAATCCCCGGTCGCCACTCCCTGCCAAAGCCCCGTCAGGCCGGATAAACCAAGCGCCTCGGTCATCTCATCAAAGCGCCCTTCGATATTCTTAAACACTCGAACCGCCCCCCACTCGGTTGCAACGATCAACTCCGGGAAGCCGTCTGTGTCC
>WTHH01000111.1 GCA_011523195.1 Verrucomicrobiales bacterium | reverse complement strand
GGTCATACGCTCGCATCAACGGGAGGCCTCCCAGCCCATCACAGAGAACGCGGGCGAAACCCAGACCGAACTGGAGCCGTTCACCAAGGGCCGCTCCGCGCTAGCACAGGAAGTCATCGCCAGCGTCAAGGGCAAGCTGAACTCGGAGTTCGGCATCGAGTTGCTCGACTTCCGGTTCAAACGGATCAACTACACCGAGCAGGTGCGGCAGGAGATTTTCAAGCGCATGATCTCCGAGCGAACCCGCGTTGCCTCCAAGTTCCGCTCCGAGGGCGACGGTGAAGCCGCAAAAATCAAAGGCCAGCAGGAACGCGAACTGAAAACCATCCAGTCCAAGGCCTACCTGCAGCAGCAACAAATCCGCGGTGGAGCCGACGCCAAGGCGGTCGCCATCTACGCCGAGGCTTACAACCAAAGCCCCGAGTCCCGCGAGTTTTACGAGTTCCTCAAAACCATGGAGACCTACGAGACCACCCTTTCCGCGCAGGACACACTCATCCTCTCCACCGACTCGGACTTCTTTCGCTTCATTAAACAGTCCACCCCGACCAAGGACTAGCCGACCTGGCCAAGCGGGGGAGAATTTGCAGTGCGACGGCGCTTTCCCGTTTTGATGGTTCCCAGTGCGCGGTTCTCGGTTGGTTGTAACCGGGAAATGAGAACCGAAAACTGCTAAACTGATCAAAGCGGTGTCGCGCCACGCTTGCCACCGTAATCCATAGTGCGCTTGGCCAAGCGCCCCCCGTTAGGGATTCCTCCGCTTGACTTTGCTTGGCAGTGCGAGAGCATCCGCCCGAAGCATTACACACCCATGAGCATACGAACCATTGCCGGACAGGCCCTGCTCCCCGAAGTGGAGGCGTTTCTCTCCAAGGAAATTCACGGAGCCGTGATCGGCGGTCGGGAGCTGTTCGCCTCCAACGGCGACACCTTCGACACCCACGACCCCGGTTCCGGCGAAAAACTGGCCACCGTGGCCAATATGCAACCGGACGATGTCGAGAGCGCTGTCGCGGCGGCACAGGAGGCATTCGAAAAGGCCGACTGGGCGCGGCTGCCCGCCAACGAACGAGGCGTACTCCTCATGCGCCTCGCCGACACGGTCGAGCAGCACAAACTCATCATCACTCAAATCGAGTCGCTGGACTGCGGCAAGATCGCGGCGCAGGCCGAGGATGACGTTCAAAACTTCATCGACACAGTTCGCTACTTTTGCAACCTCGCACAGGGCCTCTCCCTCGACACCGCCATCCCGGTCGCCGGCCACGAGGCCTCGGTGGTGCGGCACGCCTGGGGGCCGTGTGGTTTCATTGTGCCGTGGAACTTCCCGTTCTTGCTCTGCGGCTGGGGCATCGGCCCCGCCATGGCCGCCGGCAACACCTGCGTGGTCAAGCCGGCCGAGGACACCCCGCTCTCCACCCTGTACGTCGCGCACTTAGCCAGGGAGATCGGCATCCCGGACGGCGTGATCAACGTCATCCCCGGCGTCGGCGAAGTGACCGGGGCGGCTCTATCCCGGAATCCGAACCTCTGCCGCATGTCTTTCACCGGCTCGCCCGAAGTCGGCCGCATGGTGGCACGCGACTGCGGTCATAACCTGATCCCGGTGAAACTCGAGCTGGGGGGCAAGGGCGCAGCGGTGATCTTCGACGACGTCGACATCCCCGAGGCTGCGGACAAACTCGCGCAGGCGATCACCTTTCACACCGGGCAGGTCTGTTGCGACGCCACCCGTTGGCTGGTGCAAAAGTCGATCTACGACGATTTTGTGAACGCTGCCGTCGAGCGCCTAAAGGCGATACAGATCGGCCATCCGCTTGGCCAAGCGACCCAGATGGGCCCGGTCGTCAGCGACATCCAGCACAAGCGCGTGCTCGGTTACCTCGAGAAAGGCACGGCGGCCGGTGCCGAGACTGTCCTCGAGGGTGGCGCCGCGCAAATCGAGGGGTGCGAAGGCGGCCACTACGTCAAGCCGGCCCTGCTCGCCGGCTCGCTGGAAAACGTCGCTGCACGCGAGGAGATTTTTGGCCCGGTGGCCTACCTCGCCCCGTTCAGCGACGAGAGCGAAGGTATCCGCTTAGCTAACAACACTGACTACGGCCTAGCTAACAGCGTCTGGTCAAGCAACCTCGCACGCTGTAAACGCGTGGCTTCTCAATTCGAGGCCGGCAACGGCTGGATCAACTCACACAACGTAGTTGTCCACGGGGTTCCATATGCTGGTGTGAAAAAAAGCGGCATGGGCGGCGGGGTTGTAAGCCTCGAAACACTCCTCGACTACTATCGAAATATTTCCATCATCCGCCCAATATAGCTGTTAGAAATCCCTGTGTCTCGAGGCCAGGATCTCAAGACAGATGAAAACCAAAACCAACCAGTCTCTAATCGTATGCACTGTCATTATTTTCATTGTAACAATATTAGGAACTATAAATCTTTCAGAGCAGAGAAAATACGAAAGTAGTATCTTTACTGCGGCAATACATGGTAAAGAGAACTTAATTAAAGAATTTGTTAAGTCTGGTGCAAATATTGACTCACAAGATGAATATGGAGCTACGCCACTGCACTATTCACTACAAGCTGGGCACACCGAAATTTCTAAATTTTTGGTTATCAGTGAAGCAAGTATTAATATCATGGATAAAGAAGGCTTAACCCCTCTTGATTGGGCTCATTGGATGAATCAAACAGAAATGGCTAATCTCATTCGCAAATACGGTGGAAAAACAGCAGAACAACTAAATAATGAGGGGAAAAAGGACAAAAGCTTTAATCAAGATAATTTATAATAAATTAGCATTTAGTTTTATTCTTTAAGGTTTCGAATTTGTGGCACCATTTTTAAAGCTTCAACATCATAATATGAGGATGCTACTAACTTTAAGTTGTTGAGAAGAGTCTCTGAAATTTGCGGTTCGCTGGCCATAATCCATAAAGTCTTTTCTGTTGGGC
>WTHH01000171.1 GCA_011523195.1 Verrucomicrobiales bacterium | reverse complement strand
CTCATGGACCACGGTATCACGCCAAACGGCGGCGGCAAGAAGGTCAATCAATACACGATCGTCTACGACATCCACTTCACAGGTGGCGGCAACGGCTGGGCCTCGCTGCTGAACATGGACAGTCAGGGCGATGGTGATGTGTTTTGGCGCCGCAACGACGGCGGACTTGGCCAGGGCGGTGGTGGATACGAACCGGATGACCCGGAACTCAAGGTCAACAAGGGCCAATGGCACCGGATCGTCCTCGCCGTCGACCTCGCCCAAGGGATGTACGAAAAGTACATCGACGGGGTTTACCACTCCAGTCAGGCAAACGCCGGACTGGACGGAAGGCAATCGATGAAACAAAGCGTCTGGCTGTTCAACGATAACGACGGCGAAAACGGGGAACTTTACGTAGCCGCGATTCAAGTACGAAACGGCAAGGTCAGCCGCGACGAGGCCCGCGCGCTTGGCGGCCCATCTGCACTGGGCATCCCCATGCCGACGCCCGTGCGCGGCCTCTGGAGTTTCGACGACGGCGACCTCTCGGCCACGCTTGGCCAAGCGCTTGAATACCTCGACGGCCCCAAGGGGGCAACCGCCGGGGCGACCGATTTTGGCACCACCGAGTCTTTCGAAATCGAGGGTGTAGACGGCAAGACGATGAACGTGATGAAGGCGGGCCACGTGGGCGGCAATGCGAACTTCGGCTACATCCTCCGGCACATCATTGAGCCGAACGGCGGCGGCAAAAGAGTCAACCAGTTCAGCCTCGTCTACGACGTCTACTTTTCCGGTAAGGGCAATGGTTGGGCGTCAATCGCCAACTTCGACAGCAAGGGCGACGGCGATGTCTTTTGGCGCAAGGGCGATGGCGGCCTTGGCCAGGGCGGTGGCGGCTATGAGCCGGACGATCGCGAAATCAAGGTCACCGCGGAGCAGTGGCACAGGATCATCCTTTCATTCGACCTCGCTGCCGGGAGGTACACGAAATACCTGAACGGAGTCTATCACTCCAAGCAGGCCAACGGCGGACTCGACGGCCGACAATCGATGGGAGACAGCGTCTGGCTGTTTAACGATAACGACGGTGAAAACGGCGAGGTATTCGTCGGCTCAGTGGCGGTGTACAACCGCGAAATCACTGCAGAAGAAGCCGCGCTACTTGGCGGTGTAGACGCCGAAGGCCTGCCGCTGTTCATCCCGGAGCCGGGGGTCGTCGAGCCCGATGCCCCCGGGATCAGTTTCAAGCGAGGCGCCAACGGAATCGTCGTCGTGTTTCAAGGCAAACTCCAATCGTCACCCAACCCGGCCGGGCCGTGGAAAGACATCGAGGCTTCCAGCCCGGCGTCATTCGATGCCATCGAGGCATTCCTATTTTTCCGCTCCCGCACACCCTAGCCGATCGAGTAACCGGTTTGGATCGGTCTCGGAGAAAAAAAGCTCCGAGTGTTTTGGCCGCAGGAAGCCGGTGGAAATCATCGTATAGAAAAACTGCTCGATGCCATCGTAAAAGCCGTCCACGTTCAACAGCGCGATTGGCTTGGCATGGTAGTCGAGCTGCCGCCAAGTGACCGCCTCGAAAAATTCCTCCATCGTGCCGATCCCACCGGGCAGCGAGATGTAGGCGTCGCTCAACTCGTGCATCTTCGCCTTTCGCTCATGCATGGTCTCCACCACGAGCAACTCGTTCAATCCGTCATGCGCGAGTTCGCGGTCGACCAGTTTTTCCGGAATCACCCCGACCGCCCTGCCCCCTCCCGCCAGCACGGCATCGGCCAGCACGCCCATCAGGCCGATGTTACCGGCCCCGTAAACCAAGCCCAGCCCCCGCCGGGCCATCGCCTGGCCAAGCGCCTGGGCAGCCTCTGCATAAATCGGGGCGTTTCCCTTCGACGACCCACAAAAGACACAGATGTCTTGAATCTCCCCCATCGTCTGGCCTAACCCTTGGGCTTCATCCCGTTGCGCTTGGCCCATGCAACCCAGTCGGCAGCCAAGCGCTTGGCCAATTCGGGATATTTCGCGGCCAAGTCAGTAGTCTCGGTCCGGTCCGCGACGAGGTCAAACAACGCCCACCGCTTGTCCGCTTTATCCCAGACCACCTTCCATTTGCCCTCGCGCAACGCCCGGTTGCCAGACCACTCCCACGCCAGTTGCTTGTGGCCCTTTCGCGTCTGGCCACGCAGCACGCTCACGAGACTCTTGCCCTCGACCGGAAGGATTTTGTTCCCCTTGAACTCTTTCGGATAACTGCCATCGCCCAGTTCGAGAAATGTCGGCATGAAGTCGATGATATGCCCGACCTCCTTTGTGATGCCCCCGCGCGGCACTCGGCCCGGCCACCAGGCGATGCACGGCGTGGCGATGCCGCCCTCGTGCGCCCAGCTTTTGTAGCGGCGAAACGGTGAGTTTTGCGCCCAACCCCAGGACGGCCCCACTGCCGCGTAAAACTCCTTCGGCCCGGGAACGATCTTGGGCGAGCGCCCGCCCGGCTCCTCGGCACAACCGCCGTTGTCGGAGAGGAACAAAACCAGCGTGTTGTCTCCGCCCTTGTTGGCCCGGATCGCCTTCATCAACCGGCCAATGTTTTGGTCCATACTGTCGATCATCGCGGCGTAGACTGCCATCCTCAAATCCTCGTGCTTATGGTTCGCCGTCTCCCAGTCGTACGCTCGCGAGTCCCGGCCGGAGAGTTTCCAGTTGGCGTCGATCAGCCCCATGTCGATCAGCCGCTTGTAACGCTGCTCACGCATGGTATCCCAGCCCATCCTGAATTTGCCGACGTATTTCTTGATGTCCTGCGGCTTGGCATGCAGCGGGTAGTGCGGCGCCGTGTAGTTGATGTGCAGAAAGTACGGCTTGCTGTTTTTCGAGAACTTTTCAACGCACTCAATCGCGTGGTCGGTAAAAGCGTCCGTGGTGTAATAGTCGTCCGGAAACTCGGAGAGATCCCGGTCGTTGTGGCCGAACTTCCGA
>WTHH01000374.1 GCA_011523195.1 Verrucomicrobiales bacterium | reverse complement strand
AAAGGGTCCATTCGCTTGGTTTGCTTAATGCTTTTCCCGATCGCGCTTGGCCAAGCGCGAGTGGGGTAGTTTCAAGTTTTCAGTTTTCAGTTTCAAGTGGTCTGCAACTCGGCTGCGATGGGCTACTCCAAGTCTCCAAAATCGTACACCACGACATTGTCGCAGGTTTGTTTGAAGACCTTTTCCACAAACTCCACGTGTTGCGGGTGCACCTGATACTCGTCCTGTACGACCTTGTTTTTGAACGTAATGTTCAAGGCGACCTGATAAGTCTGATCCACCACCGGCCGGTCGCTCGGGGCGCACTTGCCGACGTGCATCGAGATCACCCCGGGGATGTCCGGCAGGTATTTGTTGAGTCCATCGATCAGCCGCTGCTCAGCATTCTCCACATCCGGTTTGGTCCAAAAAATAACAATATGCGAAAACATCACCCGCAGTGAATCCGATGCCTGAGGCGAAAGCAAATCCGATTTCCCTTGCCGGTCTGTTTTGACATTCCCGCCAGCGTCACATATTGACTTCTGCGTGAAACGCAAACTCCTGCTCCTGACCGCCATCCTGTCGCTTGCTAGCCACGCCAGCGCCGCCAAGCCACCCAACATCGTCCTCATCATTTCCGACGACCAGTCTTGGACGGACTACAGTTTCATGGGCCACGAGGCGATCGAGACCCCGAACATCGATCGTCTGGCCAAGCAGAGCCGGTTGTTCAAGCGAGGCTACGTGCCGAGCAGCCTTTGCTGCCCGTCGCTGGCCTCCATGATCACCGGACTGTACCCGCACCAGACCAAGATTACCGGCAACGAACCGCCCATGCCACCGGGAGGTCGCAACAGCGAGCAGTACCGCGAACAGGTGCAGGAATGCGTTTCATTCATAGACGACCAGCCCACCCTGCCACGGCTGCTGGCCAAGCGCGGTTACGTCAGCCACCAGTCCGGCAAATGGTGGCAGGGCCACTACTCACGCGGCGGCTTCACCCACGGCATGACACACGGCGACACCAAGCGCGGCGGTCGTCACGGCGATGTCGGACTCAAGATCGGACGCGAGGGGATGGACGAAATTTTTGACTTCATCGAGGATGCCGGCGACAAACCGTTTTTCATTTGGTACGCGCCGTTTCTCCCCCATACCCCGCACAATCCGCCCAAGCCTCTGCTCGACAAGTACGCCAAGAAAACTGAGTCCAAGTTTATCGCCCGTTACTGGGCCATGTGCGAGTGGTTTGATGAGACCTGCGGCCAACTGCTCGATCATCTCGACGAGAAAAAACTGGCCGACGACACCATCGTCCTCTACGCCACCGACAACGGCTGGATCCAACGTGCCGACAACGGACGATACGCCCCGCGCTCCAAGCGCTCGCAATACGACGGCGGACTCCGCACTCCGATCATGGTGCGCTGGCCCAATAAGGTAAAACCGGAGGACCGCCCCGAGTTGGCCAACAGCATCGACCTCGCCCCGACCATCCTCAAGGCTTGTGGGCTCGCCCCAACCAAGGAAATGCAGGGTATCGACCTTCTAGACGACACGGCCTTGGCCAAGCGAAAATCAACCTACGGCGCTATCTACCTTCACAACGCAGTCGACATCCACAAACCAAGCGCGAACCTCACTTATCGCTGGTTGATCAACGGCGACTGGAAACTCATCCTGCCCCACAAGGAGAACGTCACCACAAAGGCCAAACACCGGGACACCGGAGAGACCGAACTTTACAATTTGGCCAAGGACCCCCACGAACGCAACAACTTGGCCAAGGCCAGACAGGGCCGAACCAAGCGCTTGGCCAAGCAGCTAAACAAACTCCTGCCGGAATAGTTGATCGATCAAAGGTAAGTTTAACCCTAACAGGCTGAAAGCCTGAGTCTACGCAGCCAAGGTCAACGCCCTCGGTGAACGTATGATGCCCTGTCGGGGCACTTCAACACCGCATGCCATGATAACGCTTGAACACCCCTTCAGGGGTGATGACTTGCTCGCGTGTGATGCGGGTGTGCCACCGGCTACACAAAAGTCGCCCTTCAGGCGACACCCCGGCGCCTTCCGAAACCAAGCGCTTGGCCAAGCGGGTGACATTTCTCCCAATCTTGTTGCCTGAGGTGGGTTTTGTGCCTAGGCTATCGGCCGTTCTCACGGAACAACGATTTTTTACATTAATTAGACATGGCTAAACCTGTTTACCACTCCAGCATCGAGGGAGCACAACACGGCGGCAAGGGGCTCGAGGGCTTCCTCACCTTTGCCAAGGAAGCCGGCGCAGCCGGGGCGCAACCGAGCAACTACATGCTCGAGGACGGCGACTCTGGCGAGAAATTCAAGAGCGCCAGCGATATTAAGGACATCTTCGAAAAACAAGGCCTCAAGCTCGACGGCGTCAGCGGCCACTGCCCGTTCTGGGTGCACACCAGCGCTTGGACCGGCACCCGCAGCGGCCACCCGTTCATCCACGGCCCGAATCAGGACAAGAGCCCGGAAGAACTGGAGCAGTGGTATGAGTCGTATCTGCTTCGTTTGATGGATCTCTCTGCCGAACTGGGTATCAAGATTTTGTCGATGTTCTGGGGTGTGACTCAGGGCTGGGAGTTGGCCACCGGCTATCCGTGGGGGTTCTGGGCCGGGCCGGGCTTTGACCTCGTCAAGGAGGGGCAGGAGCGGTTCGTGACCAAGACCGAAAAGCTCCGCTCGCACGCCAATCAGCTTGGGATATATCTCGCGCACGAGATTCACCCGGGAACCGCCGCGATGTGCGCGGAGGAGTTTGGCCAACTCGTGGACAGTTGTGACGGCGACAAGTGCCTGACCGTGAACGCCGACCCTTCACATTGCTGGGAAGGTGAGGAATGGGAGGCGCGCTTCACCCACCCCGCCGTGGCCGACCGTATCTACGGTTGTCACGTGAAGAATTACGTCGTACGTCCCGGTGTGCCACTGCGTAAAGGCGAACCGAATT
>WTHH01000514.1 GCA_011523195.1 Verrucomicrobiales bacterium | reverse complement strand
GCCGCCGGTGATCGTTAGTACCTATCCCGCCGAGGGTGATTTTGTAGCAGTCCCCGGCAAGTTCACTTTCAAGGTGGTGGCCTACGATCCGGACGGGGAAGTTAAGTCGATTTCCGTCAACGGCGGCAAATTCGTCAAGGGCCACGGCAAGACCTACTGGAACGAAAACGACGATGGCCAAACGTTACTTACGATTCCAGGGATTGATGCTTCCAAATCGATGTGGACTCAATTCACAGTGGATGTAGAGGACAACCAGAACGAAATTACCACTGAAGAGGTGCTTTTCACCATGAACCATGCGCCAACGATCGAGTTGACGGCGCCGGTGGTAGGAGTGGAGTTCGTGTCGCCCGCGACGATTTCGCTCAAGGCCAACGCCAGCGACAATGCGGCAGACGGCAAGATCCGGCATGTTGACTTTTTCGCCAATGGCGAATCGCTTGGCCGGGTAACCGAGGCGCCGTATGACTTCACATGGGAAGGGGTCGAGGCTGGCGAATATCAAATCACTGCGGCAGTGACCGATCGGCATCGGCAAACCGTCGAGACCGAGCAGGTTACGATTCAAGTTTTGCAGGGCGCATCTGTTGCGCTCGTACAGCCGGTGGGCAACATCGCGGTCAAGCCGGGTGAAACCACTCGGCTGATGGCTGAGGTGGCGGCTGGATCGTCGGCCGTCACCAAGGTTGAGTTTTTCAAAAACGATCAATTGATCGGAGTGGATAGTGAGGCACCTTATGAACTGGATTGGACTGAGGCAGATCCCGGTGTTTATCAGATCACGGCCACGGTTACGGATGCCAAGGGAGGAACAGCGATGGCCGAAGCTGTCGAGGCTGCTGTGTTTGACAGTGCCAATTATCCCGCGCTGGGCCTGCGGCTTTGGCTGGACGGCAGCACTGTGACGCAGGAAGCCAGCAAGGTCAGCGCGTGGGCCGACCGTACCCCATTCGGGCACGACACGCGTCAGGCGGAGTCCGGTCAGCAACCGGCGTTTTACAGCGAGGGTATCAATGGCCAACCGGCGGTCGTATTTGATGGAGAGGACGACATTCTCACCGGGACAGTGAATGGCGAGACCCTGCTTGACAGTACCCAGACCAGCCTGTTTCTCGTGATGAAACAGGATGGCGGCAGTCGAAACAACGCAGTGTTCGGCTGGGAATCAGACAGCCACCGCAATCACCTCGACCTGCTTTTCACATACAACAACGTGCTACTGTTCGACTATGGCAACGCCTCGGATGGCGGTCGTATTTCCGGCGCACAGCCGGAGCGTTGGGACAATAACTGGCACCTAGTCGAGGTTTACCGCGACGGCGCAACCGGTCGCGTGGATGTGGGCGGAGTGGAGGTGTTCGAGAGCGAATTCACTGATGAACTCTCGGTGGATGCTGAGGGCACCCTTTCAATCGGCGGTGTAGGTACGCTGTATCATGGCGGCGCGGTCGCCGAGGTGTTGGTGTACAACCGCACTTTATCCGCGGAGGAAGTGGCGAAGGTTCGAAATATAATCGCCAATAAGTTTGACCTTCCGGTAATGGCAAACCAATTGCCAACGGTGGCACTGACACAACCGGCGGATGGAACCTTTTTCAAGGCAGGCGCAGTGCGGCGCCTTGAGGCGACGGCCGCCGACAAAGATGGCGCCATCACCAAGGTGCAGTTTTTTGCCGCCGACACCCTGCTCGGCGAGGATAGCGAGGCGCCGTTTGAGTTTGACTGGACGCCCTCAACTGCGACCGATGTGGTGTTGACCGCCGTGGCGACCGACGATCGAGAGGGGCAGTCCACCTCCGATGCGGTGAGCGTAACTGTGCTGCCGCCGAATGTGGAGCCGGAAGTAGTCATCACCTCACCCATTGCAGGCAAAGGCGTGAGCGTGGGATCGACATTGAAGGTGAGCGTGACGGTATCGGACAGCGACGGTGACGTGACTGAGGTTGAGTTTTTGTCGGGAGACGAGAGCTTGGCCAAGCGGAGCGAAGCGCCGTACGAGGCGGATTGGCGCTTGGCTAAGCCGGGCCTGCAATCGCTAACGGTCAAGGCGACCGACAATGATGGAGCAGTCGCCGAGGCAACTGTCACTGTGGCCGCCTACGGCGAAACACCGGTGCCAGTCGATGGTTTGCGGCTGTGGTTGGACGCTGGCAATGGTTTGACCACCGGCTCGGATGGCGTGGTCAGCGGTTGGGCGGATCAAAGCCATTTCGGGCATGACGTTGGCCAGGCGGAACTTGGTCTGCAGCCGACGCTGGTTGCCGAAGCCTTGAATGGCAAGCCGGTGTTGCTGTTTGATGGCGAGGACGATGTTCTGGCCCGAGTGGATGTGGCGGGTGCTGATCTTCTGTCGCCGGATGAGGTGAGCGTGTTTGCGGTTGTCCGCCAAAAATGGCAGAGCAAAGTGAACACCATCGTGGCATGGGAGGCACCGAATTACAAAAACCACATGGCGCTGCTGACGAGTTACAACAACAAGTTCCTGATCGATTACGGGCACGCCTCGGAGGGTGGCCGGGTCAGCGCAGACCAGCCGGAGGGCTGGGATGATGAATGGCACGTTTTGGAGTTTGCACGGGCCGGGAATCTATCGACTGTAAAGGTGGATGGGGAATCCGTTGAGATGGGCGAGTTTGGTGACTCGCTCGAGGTGGATGCCTTGGGAATGCTGAGTGTGGGCGCAGTGCCGAAACTGGCATTCGGCGGCGAGATCGCCGAGGTGCTGATTTACAACCGCACGCTTTCGGCAGGTGAACAAAATTCGGTCACCGATCACCTCGGAGTGAAGTATGGCTTCATCGAGGGCGAAGTGCCGGTGGATCCGACTGCCCCGACGCTTTCGGCGGCGCAGGTGACCGAAAATGGCCAGTTCCGGTTTCTCGTCACGGGAGACAAGGGCGGTAAGGTCGTGCTGCAGTATTCCGAGAACTTGGGTAAGTGGATCGACCTTCAAACGTATACCAACGAGACCGGCGATCTTTGGATTCCGGTCAACATCACGGAGGACGCCAGCCGGTTGTTCTTCCGAGTGCGGGCCGAATAACAAAAGGAACACACAGTTGAAAAAGACAGCGTCACAAACTGGAATGTTTCAACGTGGATTTACCCTGATCGAGTTGCTGGTGGTCATTGCCATCATCGCGATTTTGGCGGGATTACTTTTGCCGGCGTTGGCCAAAGCCAAGGAACAGGCCAAGGTCGCTAAGTGCACCAGCAACATGAAACAGGCCGGCCTGGCGTTGGGGATGTACTTCGGGGATTTCGAAGATGAATTTCCACCCAAGGTTTTGCCCAACGGCACCTCGCGGACGACGACTGGTTGGCTCGGTAAACCGGGTCGGCTGCCCAACGGTCGCCCGCATCCCGGTTATGGCCAACTCACTGCCGATGAGCGGTATCTAAACCTGTACCTTGGCGATTACGAGAAAGGCTCGACCGAGGTGGCCGTGGCCAAGTGTCCGAGCGATGAGGCCTCCAATAACCATTTGATGCGCACGCTTCCTCAGTTGAAAAAACAGTCGCTCTACGACCACATGGGTTCCTCGTATCAATCCAATACCCACCCGAACTACAACACGGTCGTTAAAAAGAACAACACGACCTGCATTCGCCACGGTGAGGTGCGGGACGTGAGCCGCTTTTTGGTGTTGTCCGAGGGCGGTGCCAATGTGGCCGGATGGGGATACCCGATGGACAGGGCATCCTTTAGAGGGTTCGACTGGCATTGGCCGGGCGAGAAAAAGTGGGTCGCCCTTTTTTCCGATTTGCACGTTGCCCCGGCGCTGATCAACAAGCCCATCCTCGGCCCGGGCTACACGTTCGACCGCTCCAAGTAGCGCTTGGCCTGTGCGTCAGATCTTCGGTTCCCAGCCAGGCCGGTACTCGCGCGACCACAGTTTTTCCGCCGCCGGATTGTTGACAATCCTGCGCTTGGCCGGGTCGAACTCGACCGTGCTGTTGGTGCGCCAGGCCATGTTGGCCAAGTGGCAAAGCAGGGTGCTGACCTGTGCATCTCCAATCTCCGAGTTCAGTTTTTCCCCGTGCCGGATTGCGTTAACAAAGTTGTTAAAATGGGGCGCGTCATTGCCGGGCGCCGTCTTGGTTTCCAGTTCCTTGCCGTTCAGGTCGTGGATGGTGAAGTTGTTGCCGGTGGTGCAGGAGAGGACACCGCCCTCGCCATAAAACGCGACGAACGGAGGCGCCTCACCCCGGCGCCGGTTGCAACTACTCTGGTCCCACATCGCGCCGCAGTGACCAAAGTCAAACGTGGTCATGCCGGTGTCCGGCGTTTCCTGATCGTCATCAAAATGATAGCGCGCTCCACCGTAGGTGACGCGGCTGGGCAGATCGACCTCCAGTCCCCATCGCGCGAGGTCGAGGGCATGGACGCCGTTGTTAGCCATCTCGCCGCCGCCGTAGTGCCAGTGCCAGTGCCAGTTGTACGGAATGAGGTTGTCCTTGTACGGCCGTTCCGGTGCCGGGCCCTGCCACAGGTCGTAGTTGAGATGCTTGGGAATGGGCGCCGGTTTGCCCTTGCCGATTGAGCCGCGGCTGCTGGTGTAAAACGTGCGCGCCGAGAGCACCTTTCCGATTACGCCTTCGCGCAGCCGCTGCATCGCCTCCATCACCACCGGGTAGCTTCGGCGTTGGTTGCCCATCTGTACATGGCGATCATGCTTTCGCGCAGCCGCCACCATCAGTTCCGCCTCGGCGGCGTTGTGGCTGCCCGGTTTTTCCACGTAGACATGTTTACCTGCCTGACAGCCTAGGATGGTTGCTGGTGCGTGCCAAAAGTTGGGCGCGGCGATGGCGATGGCATCGAGATGGGGATCCTCCAGCATGCGTCGCAGGTCGGTGATGCCGCGGCACGGGGCGGCCTGTTTTTTTGTCACCGTGGCGAGTGCGTTGGCCGTGCGGTTGTCGTCCACGTCACAAACGTAGGCGACCTCGACATCGGAGATTTTGAGGAAATTGTTTACGTGCGCCATGCCCCGACCGAGTCCCATCACGCCGACGCGGAGCGTGTTGTTGGCCTTGTTGGCGGCCCGGATCGAGTTGCGCTTGGCCAAGCTGGCAGCCGTGAGACCGGCGGCGGATTGCGCGATAAACCGGCGACGATTGAGAGGAGATGGCATAATTTTTTTGTTGGAAAACAGGGTTAAAAACTTGGCAAAGCGTGCCACGCCGCCCGCGCTTGGCCAAGCGAATTGACCCTGAGATTAGAGTTTGACGCTATTCAAAAATGGGCAGAGAATATTAGTTCCCAACGACCTTGAACCGATGAGTAGGATCACACAAAAACCCATGCGGAGCAGTCTCGCAATTCTCGTAGCGCTACTTTTATCCCTGAACCAAACAGCCCAAGCCAAAGTGATCGACGACTTTGATGACAACAAGGTCAAGGGCTGGGAGAAGTTCGATTTCGGTACCGGAAACGGCTATTTTAAGGAGAAAGGCGGCCAGTTCACGATCGGCATGCACAAGCCCACCGGGCAGCAGTTTTTCGTTGCGGCCACCCACAAGGCCGAAAAATTCTCCGTCACCGATGGCGTCACGCTGGAGTTTCGGGTGGATCTAATTGAGGCCAACCAATCTAATGCCTTCGCAGTGTTGTCGTTCATCCCCAGTGATACGCCGGTGAGCAAGCTCAGCGGCTACAGCCTGGCCAAGGACGAGAACGACGTTCTTTTGGCCAAGGGATTGAACAAGTACTTTTACGACATTACCGAGGGAGACTGGCTGGACGTGCCGGATAATATTACGCTCAGCCTGACCCTGACCGGCAAAGGGAGCAGCGTGGAGGTGACAACGCGCATTTACGACATCGAGAATGACGGCGCAATGTTGTTTGAAAAGACCGTGGTCGACACAGCCGAGGCGGAAGATCTCGACACGGGGGACGACAGTCCGGCGGCGAGTTTCATCGACAAGCCTGGGAACTTTGCATTGCTGCTGTACCATAACGATACTGAGGGATCGCTGCCGGCTTCGTCAATCACCCTCGATAACGCCGAAGTGTTCCAGTACGAGAGCGCCACAATCGATGACTTCGATGACAACAAGGTCAAGGGCTGGGAGAAGTTCGACTTTGGAACCGGCAACGGCTTTTTCAAGGAGAAGGGCGGCCAGTTCACGATCGGCATGCACAAGCCCACCGGGCAGCAGTTTTTTGTCGCGGCCACTCACAAGGAAAAGACCTTCACCATTGAGGATGGCGTCACGGTCGAGTTCAGTGTGGACTTGATTGAGGCCAATCAATCCAACGCCTTTTTGGTGTTGTCTTTCATCCCTAATGAGACGCCGGTGAGCAAGCTCAGCGGTTATAGTTTAGCAAAGGACGACACCAACATTCTTTTGGCCAAGGGGTTGAATAAGTATTTCTACGACCTCACCGAGGGTGACTGGCTGGACGTGCAGGACAACATCACGCTCAACTTGACCCTGACTGGCAGGGGCGAAAGCGTGGAGGTGACCACGCGCGTGTTTGACATCGAAAATGATAACGCGCTGGTTAGCGAAAAGACCGTTATCGACACCATCGAGGCGGAGGATCTCGACACCGGGGATGACAGTCCGGCGGCCAGCTTCATCAACAAGCCTGGCAAGTTCGTGTTGCTTCTTTACCATAACGATACTGGGGGATCGCTGCCCGCCTCCTCCGTGACGGTGGACAACGCTCGTTTCTCAGTATTCGGTGCCAGCCAAAGGAACCAACTGCCGGTGATCTCCGACGTTTTGCCGGTGACTTCCAGCCCGTTTCTACCGGCTTCAACAGAGATTTCGTTTACGGTCACCGATGATCAACCGCTTGATTCCGGTGCCATCCAGGTCACCCTGAATGGCGTGGAGTTCACCACAGCCAACGGCCTTAAGGTCACGGGCGAGGACAAGTCACGCACCGTGGTTTTGGGCGGGTTGCGGGACAATCAGACCTATCACGCCGTCTTGTCGGTAGAGGATTCCGAGGGTGAATCGGAGACGCGTGACCTGTTTTTCGACACGCTGGACAAGGCCAGCTTCGTGATTGAAGTGGAGGATTACAACTTCAATGCAGGCGAATACCTCGACGAACCGGTGGTGATCCCCGAGTTGGACGAGGATAATATGCTCAACTGGGATGACAACGCATACATTGCCACGGAGGGCTATCTGGACATCGATTACTTCGACAAGAATGAAATCCCTCAATCTGCCACACACCGGTATCGCCCTGAGGATGGGGTGTTCACCGCACCGGCGCTGGATCTGGATCGGGAACCGTTCATCAGTGCGGGCGGCAAGGATAAGGGTGTGTACGACTACGGCATCGCCGAGATTGAGGAAGGCGAATGGTTGAACTACACTCGGACGTTTCCCAAGGGAGACTTCATCGTGTACCTGCGCCAGGCTCAATTCTCCATCGAAAAGGCTGTCGCGACTCTGGAACGGGTCACAGGCGCCACGGATGAGGAAGACCAAACGACCGAGGTGCTGGGCAGCTTCATCGGGAGCGAGTCAGGTGTGGAATACCGCAACGTCCTCCTGACCAACGAGGACGGTACCGAGCCAGTCGTGCTGAGCCTGGGCGGCAAGGACACGCTGCGGCTGGTGCAACACACCACCGATGCGAATGACCAGTACTTGAAGCAGAATTATCTGGTATTCGTCCGATACGAAAAGCCGACAATCGAATTGCAGGTCAGCGACTCGGTGCAGGGGCCGTACAAGACGGATGCCGGCGCGAGCATTGACGAGGCGGCCAGAACGATCACGCTTGGCCAAGCGGGGGCAACCCAGTTTTATCGACTGAGCGGTGTCGCCGCGAAGATTACTGACATCCGCTTAGCCGATGGCAAGGTGATCCTCTCGTATGAGTAGAAACCAAGCGCTTGGACAAGCGACAAAAAAAAGGGAGCCGAATTCGGCTCCCTTTTTGTCATGAGGTGAGTTCCTCCCGCTAAAGTGCTTCCTCACCTTTTTCATCTGTGCGAATCCGAATCGCCCCCTCGACGTCGCTGACGAATATTTTGCCGTCACCGATTTTACCCGTGTTGGCCGCCTTGGTGATCGCGCCGACGCTGGCCTCGGCGTTTTCGTCGGTGACGACGACCTCCAGTTTGATCTTTGGCAAAAAGTCGACGGTGTACTCACTACCGCGATAAATCTCCGTGTGGCCCTTTTGTCGGCCGAAGCCCTTGACCTCGGATACGGTCATGCCTTCCACGCCGACTTCTCCCAGCGCATCGCGGACTTCGTCCAATTTAAACGGTTTGATGACTGCTTCGATTTTTTTCATGTCTAATAATCTGTTGCAAGCGGTGGTGCTGCCACAACCCTTTCGTTGTGCGGCACTAAGCTCAAGCTAATGATTGTGATGGCAAGTCCTGTGCCAAGCGGAATATGAAACAGGCTTAACACACTTTAAATGAGTAGGTTAAGTGTTTTTGAAGGTATGTATGAGTGATGCCGGTGTTTCTTTTTTTGCGGCAAAATTGAGGTGGTTTTTTGCAGGCTGGTCAAAAAGCGACAGTTGGAGGACGGTCGTGAGGTATCGCCCCTCGACTCGTTGCCGGTTTATGCCTAACCTGCGCCACGTTGTCTGACATGCTCAAATCCTCTGGCGCCATGGCCGGGGCCACGCTGCTCAGTCGCCTGCTTGGGATGGTGCGGGTGATGGTGTACGCCCGGTTTATGGGGGATGGCCCGGTCGCCAGCGCATTTGTCTACGCCTTTCAAATTCCGAACCTGTTCCGCCGGTTGCTGGGTGAGGGTGCGCTTACGGCGGCGTTCATCCCCCTCTTCAAGCACAAAGAGAAAACCGAGGGCGAAAAAGCGATGTGGCATACGGCCAACGCCGTCGTCTCGGGTCTGGTGGTGGCAGCGACGCTGGTGGTGGGACTGGTGATGCTTGGCATCTCGATGGCATTGATGTGGGGAGAGTTCAGCGAGCACACGCAGTTGATGCTGAAGCTGCTGCGTGTGGTGTTCCCGTACATGCTGCTTGTCTGTCTCGCGGCGGTGTTCATGGGCATGCTCAATTCGAGAGGGTTCTTTTTTATCCCGGCGATGGGGGCGACGCTGCTCAACGTAGTGATGATCGCCACGGTGCTGTTCGTTGCGCCAAGCTGGGGGGAGAAACTGGAGGTGCAGATTTTCGTGCTGGCGTTCGGGGTGCTCGTGGCCGGCGTGGCGCAGGCCGGTTTTCAACTGCCGTACCTGATGCGCGAGGGGTATAGGCCCCGCTGGGTGACACCGTGGCGCAACGACTCCGTGCGCGAGGTGGTGCGCAAAATGATCCCGGCGACCATTGGTGTGGCCGCGTTCCAGTTTAATATTATCATCACGCAGACGCTGGCGTTTTGGATCGAGCGCTCGACCGGCTCGAAGATCGTGGCCTCGTTCGAGTACGCTGTTCGGTTGATGGAACTGCCGCAGGGTGTGTTCGGTGTGTCCTTGGCGACCTTTCTTTTACCGACCTTGGCCGGCTTGGCCGCCGAGAAAAAATTTCCAGAGTTTCGCGAAAATCTCCAGCGGGGGATGGGTTATCTGTTTTTCGTGAACGCCATTGCGGCGGCGATGCTGATCGTGTTGGCCGAGCCGATGGTGCGCCTGTTGTTTGAGCGCGGGGCGTTCACGGCCGACTCGACTGAGCGCGCCAGCTTCGCGCTAATGTGCCTCGCCCCGGGCTTGTTAACCTACTCGGCGGTGAACGTGATGGCCCGCGCCTTTTACGCGATGGGTGACACGAAGGTGCCGATGCAGATTAGCGCCGTTTGCCTCGGGCTGAATCTTATCATCGTGGTACCGATGATTTTCACCTTCCCGAAGGGCCAACAGGCAGGCGCGCTGGGCGTGGCCAACGTGGCGAGTTCGCTCGTCAACGTGGCGCTGCTCTCGTATGCGCTGAATCGGAAGATGCCCAAGTGGCGGTTCGGCCCGCTAATCAAGCCGCTGGTTGGCATGCTGCTCACGGCCGGCGTCGCCGGGGTACTCGCCTGGATTTTGCACTCGGAATGGGTGGCGCGGCTGGGGACTGAAACGGTTTGGCATAGGATCGGGGAGGTGTTCGCTCCGGCCATCGCGGCGGTGTTGGTTTACTGGGGGATCACCTCTGCGATAGGGATCCGCGAAGCGCGCGACTTTGTTGCGCTGGTGCGAAACCGTCGGTCGCAGGACTAGCGCTTGGCCAAGCGTTTGGTTGTTTTCGCTTTTCACCCCCGGTCAAACCGGCTTAATTGCCCGCCGCAATGAGTCGTTACGCGACAATCACCGTCATCGGCAGGGACAAGACCGGCGTGGTGGCGAGGGTCACCAACCTGTTGTTCGACACCCGCGCCAACATCGAAGCGCTCGAGGAACAGGTCACGCGCGGCCAGTTCAGCATGACCATCCAGGCCAGTTGGAAGGCAGCTTCATTTAAAGAGAAGGCACTTGGCCAAGGGCTGCGTGCGCTTGGCCGTGAACTGGGGATGGAGATTAAGTGGTGGTTCACCGACCCGAAGCGCCCTCAACGCATGGCGTTGATGGTGACGAAGGAGCCGCATTGTCTCGACGCCATCCTCGCGGCGGTAAAGTCTGGCAAACTCAAGGCGGAGATCGGCTGTGTCATCGGCAATCACCGCGACCTGCAGGCCAGGGCCGAGAAGGCCGGGCTGCCGTTCCACCATGTGTCATGGGCCAACCGGGCGAAGGCGGAGGAAAAGGTGCTGAAGATTCTCGAGAAGGCCGAGGTGGATTTTGTCGTGCTGGCGCGCTTCATGAAAATCCTGTCGCCCAATTTCGTTTGGCGGTTCAAAAACAAGATCATCAACATTCATCCGTCGCTGCTGCCCAGTTTTCCGGGGCCGCAACCGTATAGGCAGGCGTACGAGCACGGCGTGAAAATTGCCGGTGTCACGGCGCACTTCGTGAGTATGCACCTCGATGAGGGGCCAATCATCGCGCAGGAAAGTTTTCGCATCAAACCCGGCATGACGCTCAAGCAGATCGTGGCCACCGGTCAGCCGCTCGAGGCCAGAGCACTGGTGAATGGCATCCGGCTCTACCTCACCCGTCAGCTCGATGTGCACTGGGGCGTTGTGAAGCAGGTCTGACCGGGCGGCCTAGTTTTCTTCGTCGAGGAAATTGATCTTCAGGCCGCCACCGGACTGCGACTGCCCTTCGTTGAGGCTGTCCTGCAGGGTAGGGGAAAGGTTCGCCGGTTCGGTTGATGATTCCGCTTGGCCAGCCGTCTGGTCTTCCGGCGACAGTGCGGATCGCAGCGCTCCCTGCACCAGTTCAGCGCAGTGAATTTTCATCGGCGGCAGCGGGCCAAGCTCGCCGGATAATTCCTCCGGCTTCAGTTCCATCGCCTCGTCAGCGGTTTTGCCCTTGATCAACTCGGTGGCGAGGCTAGCCACGGCGATGGCGGTCTCGCAGCCGAAACTCTGGAAGCTGGCCTTGTCGATCACCTTCTCGCCGTCCTGCTC
>WTHH01000396.1 GCA_011523195.1 Verrucomicrobiales bacterium | reverse complement strand
TCGTTCGCGTGCACCTTGGCGGCCGCGAGCGGAATCCTGCCCTGCTTCTCGACCGCGCACTGTTTGCCCTGCGTCTGCACCACCGCCTGCCCGGAGTCGGATGAATGCGCGAGCACCGACACCGGCGGAGGGTCGTCGTTTTCCACCTCCGGCTCGGGAAAACCGACCGAGCGCGGCAGCACCATTTGCAGGCGGCTGCCGAGGATCGGCTTGGTGATCGGGTGGCTGCCGAGATCCTCGACCAACAAAAGGCCACTCTCGCCGGACTGTTCATTTTTCGAGTCGGAAATCTGGTTGATGCCAATTTCAAACTCGTAATCGGCAAGGAACGACTCCAGCCCGCTTGGCCTTTGGAGCGAATAAAAATTGAACAAAGCAAACAGGCTGCCGCCGCTGCCGAGGTATTCGCGCAGCTTGGCCAATTCGGACGGACTGTACGGCGTGCGCGGCCCGGCGGTGATCAGTAAGCGGCAGTCGGCCGGGATGGAATTCGTCCCGGCCAGCGAAACCTCCTGCATGAGAAACCCTTTTTGCTGCAGCATGAGGGCGAACTTCGAGTATCCCCACTGGCCGCCCTGATCGCTGGCGCGATGTTCGCCGTGCCCGGTGACAAAGCCGACCTTGGTTTGCTTCCCCTCGGTCACCGCGACGATGGACGAGGTGAACAACTGTTCGCCGACGAAATGCGTCCGGCGCGCCTCGCGTTTTTCCATGAACTCGGAAAAGTCGAGGATCGACAGTTCGCTGTCATTGACCGCCTTGACGCGCTCGTTCACGGCGAACAAAACGCGGTTGCCCGGCGCGTTGGCCGGGGAGCGCAATTCCTGTTGAACCGCCTCGGCACGGGCGGGGTCGCGGGCGAGATCGACCAGTTCCAGTTTCACCCGAGACGACACCCGCTCGTACTCGACTAGCAGGTTTCTGACCGGCTCAAACAAATCCGACTGCGTGTCGAACAGCGCCACTACGCGCACGTCGTTTGTCAGCGAGCCAAGGACTTTTTTCGTGAGCGGCGACAGGCTGTGGTCGGCCGACTGGGCGAGCGCGAATTTCGCCGGGTTACGCAGCGCCAGTATATTAACCAACAGCACACACACGATGGCCATCAGCGCTGCGAGCAGGACCCGCCGAGAAATCACCCGTCGTATCGTGGGCGAAAAACTAGCAATCTTGGACGGCTTTTCCATCGGTTATTTCCAGCGCCGACTCTCGACGACTTTATGGGTGAGATACAAAAACAGCCCGGTCAGGCTCAGGAAAAAAACAATCGCACCGAGGTCGACCACGCCGCGGGTTAACGATTCCATGTGGTTGGCCAGCGAGATGTGCCGTGCCAGTTGCGAGAGCCAGTCCGTCCGGTCGCCGGCGAAGTACGAAAAGAAGCCGGTGAAAAACAGCGCCGCACCCAGCGCGAATCCGCTTACCGCCGCGACTGCCTGGTTTCGTGTCAACGCCGACGCGAAGCAGCCGATCGACATGTACAGGCAGCCGACCATCAGGATGCCCAACGCCGAGGTGAACATCGTGCCCAGCCCGAGCACCGCCGATTCACCCACATAAAAACGGACGACAACCGAGCAGATCAGCAACGGCACCCAGAGGATCATGTAAAAAATCAGTGCCCCGGCGAACTTCGACAGCACCACCTGCCAATCGCCGATCGGCGCGGTCATCAGGCTTTCGTACGTGCCGCTGGCGCGCTCCATTGCAAAGCTGCGCATGGTGATCACCGGCGCGATCAACAGCAGGATCACCCAGAAAAAATAGGTGCCGTAAAATACCTGCGTCACCGGCATCGGTGTCGCTTCGCCGTTCAGTCCAGAGAGCACCACGACGAATCCAAGCCCGATGAGGAACATCACCGCCGCGATGATGATGAACCCAGTCGGCCCCTGAAAAAACGCCGACAACTCCCGGCGTACCAACGCGCGAAAGACGCTCATTGCGGTTGCTCCTTTTCCTGCGTGAGGCTGACGAATAAATCCTCGAGCGACGGAGCCCTGCGTGACAGCTCGCGCAACGGCCAGCCCCGTTCGTTGGCTGCGGCGAAGACGCGCTCGCGGGCGCTTCCGTCGATGGCCCCGGCAAACTGGCATCGCACGTAGCCGTCCGGTTGCCCGGCAATCTCCGCTTGGCCAAGCGCCAATTCAGCGGCCCACTGTTGCACCTCCGGCAGTGGGGCCTGCATCTCGGCCGTCACCGTTGCGTTGGCCTTGGCCATTAAATCATTCAACGCCCCGCTGGCCAGCAGCCGTCCCTCGTGCAGGATGACGACGCGGTCGCAGGTCATCTCGATCTCGGACAGGATGTGCGACGAGATCAGCACCGTGTGCTCGCCGGCCAGTTCGCGGATCAATTGGCGCACGGAGCGAACCTGATTGGGGTCGAGGCCAGACGTCGGCTCATCGAGCACGATCAACTCCGGCTTGGCCAACAGCGCATCGGCCATGCCAACCCGCTGCCGGTAGCCACGCGAGAGCTGGCCGATGAAGCGCTTGGCCACGTCGGCAATACCGCACTGTTCCATCACTTCGCTGACTCGACCGGCGATCTCGTGCTTGGCCAAGCGTTTGAGCTCGGCACGAAACCCGAGGTAGTCCGCCACGCGCAGATCAAGCGGCAGCGGATTGTTCTCCGGCATGTAGCCGATGCGTTCGCGCACGCGGTACGGCTGCTCGAACACGCAGTCGCCCCCCACGCGCACCGTCCCAGACGTTGCCGCCATGAAGGTGGTGAGGATGCGCATCGTGGTGCTTTTGCCGGCGCCGTTTGGCCCAAGAAAACCGACCACCTCGCCGGCGTTGACCGAGAACGACACACCGTCCAGCGCCACATGTTGTCCATAGCGCTTGGTCAGGTGTTGTACGTCAATCATCGGTGTCTCCATCCGAAAATCCGCACAAACCTAACGCCCCAGCCCGCCCGATGGCAATCCGCGCGTGCTGCGTCACAACGGGCTGGCCGCG
>WTHH01000368.1 GCA_011523195.1 Verrucomicrobiales bacterium | reverse complement strand
ATTCGACGAATTTAATATGGCGATCAAAATCAACCGGAAGTTGAACGCAAAAAAACTCGTTCCCAAGTTGGAGCGATTCTTCGACCTGTCCGGCCGGAAAATTCTGGCCATCGAGAAAAGTTGGCGCTCGGCGAAGGGCACGCCGGTGTTTACCGAGAAGGGGCAGTACACCACGCGCGGTTGGACAGAGTGGACGCAGGGATTTCAGTTCGGATCGGCGGTACTGCAGTTCGACGCGACCGGCGATGAGCGGTTTCTGAAAATCGGCCGCCGGGGGACAGTGAAGCACATGGCCTCGCACGTCTCGCACATCGGCGTGCACGATCACGGGTTCAACAACGTCTCGACCTACGGTAACCTACGCCGCCTTATGCGGGAGGGGAAGATCGACTCCGACCCACGTGAGATGGAGTTTTACGAGTTGGCGCTCAAGGTCTCGGGCGCGGTGCAGGCGGCGCGCTGGACGACGATTCCGGGCGGCGGTTACATCTACTCGTTCAACGGTCCGCACTCGCTGTTCATCGACACGATTCGTTCGCTGCGGGTGCTGGCGGTGGCTCATCAGCTTGGGCATTCATTGATGGGGGAAAAGGACCGGAAAATCTCCCTACTCGAGCGGCTTATCCAGCATGCCGAGGCGACGGCGAATTATGGCGTTTATTACGGTGAAGGCCGGGATCATTACGACGTTCGTGGGCGCACGGCGCACGAGAGTGTTTTTAACCTGAACGACGGTAGTTACCGCTGCCCGAATTCGCAGCAGGGTTACTCGCCGTTCAGTACATGGACGCGTGGTCTGGCCTGGGCGCTTTGCGGGTATCCGGAGCAACTCGAGTTTTTCATGACGCTGAAGGACTCGACGCTCAAGCCGTTTGGTGGCCGAAGAAAACTGACCGCGATGATGCTCAAGGCGGCCCGTGCCACCGCCGATTTTTATCTCGAGAACAGCTGCATGGACGGCATCCCGGCCTGGGACACCGGGGCGGCGTATATCCATCGCCTCGGCAACTATCTGGCCAAACGCTCCGATCCGTACAACGACTTTGAGCCGATCGATTCCTCGGCGGCGGCCATCGCGGCGCAGGGGCTGATTCGCCTCGGCAACTATCTTACAAACGCCGGCAAAAAAGCGGAGGGCACCCGTTATCGACAGGCCGGATTGACCGTGGCGGCAACGCTGCTCGAGGAGCCTTACCTGTCCACCGATCCGAAACATCAGGGGTTGGTTTTACACTCGATCTACCATCGGCCAAACGGTTGGGATTACATCCCGCGCGGCCGGAAAGTCCCGTGTGGCGAAAGCTCGATGTGGGGCGATTACCACGCCCGTGAACTGGCGCTGATGCTGTTGCGGGAGGCGCGGGGTGAGAGTTACCTGACGTTCTTCGACTACTGATCTCCCGATGGCCGATTTTTTCAAGCTGACGCGAGTCCCGACGCTAAAAACACCGGAGGCGTTTCGGAATCATGTTGCCAAACTTGGCATCGATCTGCCCTGCGACGATACGATACTTCTCGCAGGGGAATCGCCCCTGACTACTCCGCTGAATCGTGTCAAGTTTAACGGCATAACTCCGGGGAATCGTATTGCGATCCACCCGATGGAAGGCTGGGACGGCACGACCACCGGTGGAGTGACCGAGGAAATGCAGCGGCGCTGGCAGCGGTTTGGTGAAAGCGGGGCCAAGCTGATCCTCGGCGGCGAAGCCATGGCGGTCCGGCCCGATGGCCGGGCAAACCCGAACCAGTTGATCATATCCAATCGCAACCAGGCCGGTATAGCCGGGCTGGTCGAGACGCTGAGACAGGCACACGCCGAGCGTTACGGCACGACTGACGACCTTGTGGTCGGTTTTCAACTCACGCACTCGGGGCGTTTTTGCCGTCCCAACGATAAAAGCAAATTCGAGCCTCGGGTGGCGTATCGACACCCGATTTTGGATGCCAAATTCAAGGTCACCGATGACAGTCAGGTGTGGACGGATGACGAGATTGAAGAGTTGATCAGTTGCTACATTCGGGCTTCACGACTCGCCGCTGACCTCGGGGTGGATTTCGTGGATATCAAGCATTGCCACGGCTACCTGCTTCACGAATTTCTGAGCGCCCACACCCGGCCGGGGCGGTACGGTGGATCGTTCGAAAACCGCACGCGAATCCTTCGCGAGATCATCGACGGCATTCGTGCTGATGGGAATGGCATCGACATCATTGTGCGTTTGAGCGCGTTTGATTTCGTCCCGTTCAGGCCTGACCCGGAAAACTCACAGCCCGGAAAACTTGGCCCCGGCATTCCGGAGGACTTTTCCCACTGCCTGCCTTACCGTTACGGTTTCGGTGTCAATCCGGACAACCCGGTCGATCACGATCTGACGGAGGCGACTCAGTTTGTTGCCCTGTGTGCCGAGTTGGGTGTCAAACTCGTCAATCTTAGCGCCGGCTCGCCGTACTACAATCCGCACATCCAACGGCCGGCGGCGTATCCCCCGTCGGACGGTTATCAACCGGCGTACGATCCTCTGGTCGATGTCGAGCGGCAGATACAGGCCGTCAGACGCATTCGCGAAGCCGCTCCGGCGGGCATCGCCATCGCGGGGTGTGCGTATAGTTACCTGCAGGACTACCTGCCGCACGTGACGCAGTATCTCGTCCGCGAAGGCTGGGTCGATGTCGTCGGGCTGGGCCGGATGGTGCTGAGTTATCCCAACATGTTGCCGGACGCGATGGCCAACGGCGCGCTGGCGTCGAGGAAGATCTGTCGGACATTCAGCGACTGCACCACCGGGCCTCGCAACGGGCTGATCAGTGGTTGTTTTCCGCTGGATGACTACTACAAGTCCCGGCCCGAGTTTGATCAACTAAAGCAGATCAAAAAAACCATCTGACCACGCGATGGGGAGTCTTCTTGATTCAATCCCGGCGAAAGTGACGTTTCACCCGAGCCAGTTTCCCGGTGCAGTGCGGCGG
>WTHH01000324.1 GCA_011523195.1 Verrucomicrobiales bacterium | reverse complement strand
GTGGGGCAACCCTTCCAACGCCGATAACGCCTTCTCGCGACGATCCGCTTTTAAGATGGCTATGGCCGCCACCGGCCTGGCCGCTGCCGGCGCTGCCACCAACCCCAACGCACAGCCAGGTCCCACTCCAAAGCCCGCTCCCGATCCCCGACGGGCCGCTACCAAGCGCTACGGGATGAAGAAATCGATCAACCTCTGGGCGTTCCCTTACCCGGACCGGATGAACCTGCGAGAGTGTCTGCAGTTGGCCAAGGACGCCGGCTTCGACGGCATCGAGTTGAACTACGATCTCGAGAGTGGCCTCTCGCCCAAGGCCGGCCCGAAAGATTTCCAGAAGATCCGGAAGATGGCCGACGACATCGGTATCGCGATCAGCGGCCTGTGCTCATTTTTGTTTTGGCCGTATCCGCTGACGAGCAACGATCCCACCGAGCGAACGCGGGGGATGGAACTGGCCGGGTTGATGACCGAGGCCGCGCACCATCTCGGCACCGAAAACCTGCTCGTCGTGCCTGGCGCGGTGCACATGCCGTGGCGCGAGGATCACGATCCCACGCCGAACGATCTATGCGACCAGCGCGCCCGGGAGGCGATCGGCAAGCTGCTGCCCAACGCCGAGAAACTGAACGTGCACCTCAACATGGAGAACATCTTTTTCAACGGCTACCTGCTGTCACCGGAGGAGATGATCCGGTTTGTCGACAGTTACGACAGCGAACACATTCATGTCCACTTCGACACCGGCAACATCATGCTGTTCCAGTTTCCCGAACACTGGATTCGCATCCTCGGCAAGCGCATCCGCAACGTGCACCTGAAGGAGTTCACCAAGAAGGGAACGGATCACTCGCTGGAGTCGTTCCGGCCGCTGCTCGACGGCACGACCAACTGGCCGGCCGTCATCGAGGCGTTCGACGAAATCGGTTACGACGGCTACCTGACATTCGAATACTTCCATCCCTACCCCCACTACCCCGAAGCGTTGATCTACCAAACTGCCGACTCGCTCAACCGCATGCTCGGACGCCAAGTGTAGCACCACAATTCCAATGTCCGTGAAACCGATCTTGTCCCTTCTAATTCTCACTGCCGCAATTCCCAGGGCGCTCCTCGCAGACTGGCCGTAATTCCGGGGACCGGATGGTCAAGGGCATTCCAACGCAACCGGAATTCCTGTCGAATGGAGCGACACCAAAAACGTGAAATGGAAGATGTCCGTCCCCGGTCAGGGCTATTCCTCGCCAGTCATTTCTGGCGATCAAATCTGGATGACCAGCGCGGAAAAAAACGGCAAATCGCTACACGCAATCTGCCTCGACCTCGCCACCGGAAATCTGCTGCACAATATCGAGGTCATCACCACCAACTATGCCGGCCCACGCCATCGGCTCAACGGCTACGCCTCGCCTACCCCGGTATTAGATGAAGAGCATGTCTACGTACATTTCGGCCCGCGTGGGACGGTCTGCCTGAACCGAAACGGAAAAATCGTGTGGAAGAACACCGAGTTCAAATACAACGTAATTCAGGGTGGTGCCAGTTCCCCCATCCTCCATGACGACCTCCTGCTGCTGACCTGCGACGGCATCGATTTTCAATTCATCGTCGCGCTGGAAAAGCGGACCGGCAAAGTCCACTGGAAACAACCCCGAGCCCATTTGGAGGCCGCAGCGAAAAAACGAAGTATTGCCAAGATGTCCTACTCCACACCGCTCATTCAACCGATCAACGGGGCGAATCAACTCGTCTGCTCTGGCGCGGATCACGTCGCGGGATACGATTTGGATACCGGCAAGGAATTGTGGTGGATGCCCTACGACGGTTTCTCCATCGTCGGCCGGCCGTCCTACGGGAACAGTCTGTTCTACGTGGTTGGCTCCATTCGGCAGGATCACTTTTGCGTCTACGCCGTCCGCCCGGGTAACGGCAAACTACAGGAGAACGAAATCGTCTGGGCCTATTCCAAAAGCGTTCCTCACGTGCCGTCTCCACTCTTGGTCGACAATGAGATTTACTTCGTACACGACGGCGGAGTGGCCACCTGCCTCGATGCCCTCACCGGAAAACGAATCTGGCAGGAACGCTTGGGTGGTAACCATGATGCCTCGCCCATCGAAATCCGTGGCCGACTTTATTTCGTGAACCGGGAGGGCAAAACCACCGTGCTGGCTGCTGGAAGAAAATTTGACGTACTCGCCACCAATCAACTCGACGGAACCTTCAAGGCATCCCCGGCCGTGGCCGACGGGGCATTGTTCCTGAGAAACGGCACCCACCTCTTTCGCATCGAGGCCAAGCGCTAAACCAAGCCCATCCCGCATACCACGAAAAAACCCGACCGGCTTCCCGGTCGGGTCGTGAATTCGTTGCTCTTGGCCAAGCCGCAAAGGCTTAGTTGTTGTAGCCGGACTCGCCGTGCGCGGTGAGGTCCAAGCCCTCCTCTTCCTCGCTCTCGGTCACCCGCAGACTTCCGCCGCAGATCGCTTTGACTAGGTAGAGAATGATTACCGACACGATCAGCGTGTAAACTATCGTGATCGCCGAGGCTTTCAACTGAACGATAAACTGAGCCCCCATGCTATAGTCGCCACCGGATTTACCACCCAACGCCTCCGCCGCAAAAAATGCCACCAGCAGAGTACCAACCAAGCCGCCCACGCCGTGGACGCCCACCACGTCGAGCGAGTCATCGTAGCCAAACTTTGATTTCACCGCAGTCGAAGCGAACCAGCAGATGAAACCAGAAGCCGTACCGATCACCAACGCGCCCATCGGACCCACATCGCCAGAAGCCGGAGTGATCGCAGCCAAGCCAGCAATAGCTCCGGTTACCGCACCCAACACGCTGGCCTTGCCGTGCTTCACCTTTTCACACAAAGACCAAACAATCGTGGCCGTAGCGGCTGAGATGTGTGTGACAACCAAAGTCTGGGCAGCGCTACCATCGGCAACCAAGCCGCTGCCGGCGTTGAAC
>WTHH01000341.1 GCA_011523195.1 Verrucomicrobiales bacterium | reverse complement strand
AAGGGAAGCGTAAATTAAGAACTTCAGTTCGTTGGCAAAGTTATGAACTTACGCCAAAGTATCCAATGCATGGCCATAAATCTCATCCGAATTTCGGGTGAGTGTCGAGCCAATCGCGGACTCGTGTGCCGCGGTGATCATTTCCACTGGTGGCTCAATTGACAATTCAGACTTGGCCAAGTCGTGAGCGGCGTTGGCCAAGCGCGTCTCCGCAGTATGCTGCAATTGCCGTGTAGACGATAATGTATCGATCGAGTCGAACATGCCAAACGCAACCCTCCAGTTGCTTTAGCTAAACGTCAATTGTTTAGAGGCAACAATTGGCCAAGTTTGAATCAAGTTTTACACTTGGCCAAGAGCTTGGCCGGAAGTAGGCTTGTCTCAGCGCAGGCAAGAATTCTCCTGCTACTGTGCGTGATTTGCAACAGTCCCTGGACCTTAATTTAAACGGGTAAGGAACCAGCACTCGGGTTGTGACCGTCAGGCCTTTACTGGAAGTCGCGATCTTCGACGAGCCGGATCCACTTATACCTTCCGTTCATCGGATTAGTTCAACACGACAGTTGGTGGGATTTTGATGAAACCCGCAGCTGAAAGGCTGTGGGTTTTTTCGTTGGGAGCCTCACTTTCGATTGATACGCTGAACCGCCGTGAATGGTGATCTGTTTTCGCAAGAGTCGACACCGACCGACCAAGAGATGGCTGCCGACGGAAATGCGTCATCGGGTTACTCGTACCAGCCTCTCGCAGCTCGAATGCGGCCCCGCAACCTTGAGGAGTATCACGGCCAGAGTCACATTCTCGCTCCCGGCAAGCTCCTGCGCCGTGCGATTGAGGCTGATCGAATTCAGTCGCTAATTTTTTACGGGCCACCCGGGACAGGGAAAACCAGCCTGGCGCAAATCATCGCCAACCAAACCAAGAGCCGGTTCGAGCGGCTTAGCGGTGTTGAGTCCAACGTCGCCGACATGAGGCGGGTGTTGGCTTCCGCTGCGAATCGATTGGCCAACTCCGGAGCCACCACGTTGCTTTTCATCGACGAGATACACCGATTCAACAAGGCTCAGCAGGATGTGCTTTTGCCGGACGTGGAAAACGGGACAGTCCGCCTGATTGGCGCCACGACTCACAACCCGTTTTTCTTCGTCAACTCCCCACTTGTTTCGCGATCCCAGATATTTGAACTACAGCCACTCAACGAACCGGAAATTCGCGAGTTACTTGGCCAGGCGCTAAAGGACGAAGAACGCGGGCTTGGCCACATGAAATTTCAGGCAGATGAAGATGCGCTTGGCCACCTTGCAACCGTCGCCGACGGCGATGCGCGCAAAGCGTTAAACTCTCTTGAAATTGCTGCGCTGACAACGCAACCCGGCGAGGACGGTGTCATTCACATAACGATGGAGGTCGCTGAGGAGTGTATCCAAAAGAAGGCGGTGGTATACGATGGGGATGAGGATGCGCACTACGACACGATCTCTGCCTTCATCAAGTCGATGCGAGGCAGTGATCCGGATGCCACACTTTATTGGCTCGCGAAGATGATCCATGCCGGTGAAGACCCAAGGTTCATCGCGAGGCGAATCATCATCCATGCGGCAGAGGATGTGGGATTGGCAGACCCGATGGCGTTGGTGCTTGCGAACGCGGCATTTCATGCAGCGGAATTCATCGGATGGCCGGAGGCACGCATCCCGATCGCTGAAGCTGCAATTTACATCGCGTGCGCCAACAAAAGCAACAGCGTGGTCAAAGCCATCGATTCTGCGCTTGGAGATGTACGTTCAGGCAAAACTCTCCCTGTTCCGGATCACTTGAAGGATTCCCATTACTCTGGAGCGAAACAGCTTGGGCATGGGGCGGGATACAAGTACTCACATGATTTCCCCGGCCACTTCGTGCCCCAGGATTACCTTGGGGCTGATAAGCGTTTTTACGAACCGACTGAGCAGGGTGTGGAAAAGAAAATTAAGGCGAGAGTTGATTACTGGCGTGAGCGTTTTGCCAAAATCGATCGAGGCCAAGCCAAGCAGCCACAGTCCTCGGAATGAGCCAAGCGGACGACTCCCCTGCTCCATCGGATGCCCGCTTGACCAAGCAGGCACTTCGCGAGCGGTTACGCTTGGCCACGCTCGACATGACGCCGGACGAGCGCGCTGAGCAATCGGCTCTGATTTGCAGGCGAATAGTCGAATCCTCCCTTTGGCGATCAAGCCAAGCGGTCTTGCTTTACTCCCCACTCACCTCCGAGGTAAATGTTAACTCATTAATTGAGAGTGTTTTAAGTGGCATAAAAATCGTTTCCCTGCCTCGGTTTTTATCGAAATCTGACCGATATGCGCCTTACGTCATTCGGCAGTCTGGTGATGTGGTTGATGGGGCATTTGGAGTGAGGGAGCCTTCCGCAGACTGCGTTGAACTGGAGCCGAACCAACTGGACTTGGTGATCGTCCCCGGAGTAGGATTTGACGCGTTTGGCGCCCGTTTAGGCCGTGGCGGCGGGCATTACGATCGACTATTGCAGGGCTTGACGGCGACGATTTGTGGTGTTTGCTTTCGCCAGCAGGTGCTGCCTCGAGTGCCGGAGGAGGCTCACGATATCAAAATGGATTGCATCATCACCCCGGAGGGGTGGTTGACCGGTGGTCCGGACTAACCCCATGCACATCATCTCAGCAACAGCGGAACTGTGGATCGCCTGGTCGATCGTGACGGTCGTGGTGCTGGTGGGGATGGTATGGATTCGGAAGGATCAAAAACGCCAGATTCGTCGCGCGCTCCACAGTACCGAGTCCTCACTGAAGGAGCATTCTCGCAGGGAGGCTGAAGTACTGACACGCAGCGCCCGCATGTTGACCCGCGAAGAGACCAAACGTCTACGGGATGATCTTGAGAACACCATCGGTGCCGAGAGCGAAGAGATTCGTCAGCGAGAAAAAAGACTCGAGGAACGAGAGGCACTGCTTGACCGGCAGTTGCAAAC